>NZ_JALKFW010000221.1:0-77232 GCF_023243055.1 Frankia sp. AgPm24
GGCATCACCCTGATCGAGATGTCCCCCCGGCGCGACAGCCTTGAGGACCGCTACCAGGGCCTCGTCACCGCGGCCCGGGGGGGGCGCGCGGCGCCCCCCCCCCCCCCCCCCCCCCCGCCGGCGGCGCCCCCCCCCCCCCCCCCCCCCCCACCGCCGCCCACCTGGTGCTGCAGTGGTGCATGCACTCGTTCTGCCTGGGTGTGGGCTGGTGCCGCGAGCGCTGGATCGCCTCGGCGAGCTGCCCGATTCGTCGATGCGCAACCATCGGTTGCTCATGGGGTCCGGAGCTCGGGTGGAGCTCGGGTTCGCCTGCCAGGTCAGGCTGCGGTGGCCCGGCGCCAGACGAGGCCCAGGGTGAACGGGTGGCCGAGGAAGCGGCCCCACGTCGGCTTGGTGTCGAGCCAGGACTCGTCGATCACGTTCTCCCGCATCTCCGCGAGCGTCCAACCGGTGGCGAGACCGGCCGTGACCTGGTCACTGGCCAGGTGGACGTGGGTGATGATCGCCCGAGACGAGCCGGACGCGTCGTCATAGTGGGTGGGCATCCCGGACGTGATGATGAAGTGCGGGTGGAAGCGGTCCATGATGTCCTCGACCGTGCGGTCGTACGTCGCCGACCATTCGTTGTAGCCGGTGCGGACGTCGACGGTCGGGTAGCCCCGCTGGTCGAACTGGACGAAGGTGAGCACCCGCGCAGTATCGCCGCAGGTCGACGTGCCCTCAACGGACTTTCGGCGCGTGACCCGGGGTGGGGCCACGCGCCGAAAGGAAGATCACATGGTGCGACGGTCAGGCGGGACTCACGTTGTCCGCCTGCGGTCCCTTCTGGCCCTGCACGATCTCGAACTGGACGCTCTGGCCCTCATCCAGGGACTTGTAGCCGTCGGCCACGATCGAGGAGTAGTGGACGAACACGTCCGGGCCGCCGCCGTCGACGGAGATGAATCCGAAGCCCTTCTCCGCGTTGAACCACTTGACGGTACCCTGCGCCACGATGCTTTCTCCTTGCCGCGCTCCCGGTGTGCGTCCTTCGCATACCGGCTTCGCACCAGGCCGCGATCCGTTCCGCGGTCTGGTCGTGCCGTTCTCTGCGTAGGTCACGCACCGAGAAACCAGCAACACCTCAAGCCTACCCCGTGGCAGGTGCGCCGCGCCGGACCAGCGCTTGTCCGCTTCTGGTCCACTCGCCCCGCTGTGCCCCGCTACGCTCCCGCGAAAACGGCCGCCACAGCCAGTGCCGCCGGGCCGGACCGGCCGGTACTCAGCAGTTCCTGGCGAAATGTCACCGCCGCGCCCCCGGCCGCCAGCCCACCGGCGCGTGGCCGCGTCCGCGCCCCGCGGGTCGGCAGCGCCGCGGCGCGGACCGGCACGGCGACCAGCGACGTCCGCTCCGGTGGCAGCGCCCGTGGTGGCAGCAGCGTCAGCCCCTGGCCGGCGGCGACCAGCGCCAGCAGCCCCTGGACGTCCGGGCCGGTCAGGTGCAGGCGCGCGCGGAACCGTCGCTCGTTGGTCAGCGTGCGCAGTAGGGCCAGCCCGCAGCCCGCCTCGGGTGCGTCGATCCAGCCGGCGTCGACCAGATCGGCGAGGCGTACGTCGGGTCGTCCGGCGAGGGGATGATCCGCGGGCAGGATCACGGCGACTGGTTCCTCGACCATCCCCACCGCCCGGATGGGCCCCACCTCGGGTAGCCGCAGTGGATCGCCGCTGGTGGCGAGCCCAACAGCAACGCCGAGGTCGACGTCCCCGCGGGCGACCGCGGTGGCCACCGCGGTGGAGCCCGCGACGACCACGCGCACCTCCAGACGGGGAAAGTCGGGCCTGACCTGTTCGAGCACGGTGGCCAGTCGGTCGGCGGCGAGCGGGTGGACGGCAACGGTCAGCAGTTCGGACGGCGTGCCCGCGGCCCGGGTGACGTCGGTGCGCGCCGCGGACAGTCGCAGCAACAGCGGTGTGGCGTGTTCCAGCAGTCGGGCACCGGCCTCGGTCACCGCCACCGAGGGCCGACGATGCAGCAGGACGACACCGAGGTCGGACTCCAGCGCCGCGATCTGCTGTGACACCGCCGACTGGGTGTAGCCGAGGCTGTGGGCGGCGGCGGAGAAGGAGCCCGCCGCCGCGACCGCGACGAAGGTGCGCAGCTGCTGCGGATCCACATTATCAGTATTACTGATGGCGGATGCCGGAATTATCGTTGGATCTGATGTCCGCCGCCCCGGACCATCAGGGCATGCCGCTGTCCTCATCGCCCGCCGCCACCGCCACCGCGACCTCCGCCTCCGCCTCCGCCTCCGCCGGCGAGCCCGTCGTCCCGCCTCGAGCCGGGGCCGCGCCCTACGCCCGGGTGGCCCTGGTCGGGGACCGTAGCGCCGAGGTCGCCGCGCACGCCCGTATCCCGGAACTGCTCGAGGCGCTGCGCCTGCGCGATGGTCTGCCGCTGGACGTCTACTGGATCCCGACCGACGAGATCCTCCCCGTCCCAACCGCCGGCTCCTCGGCCGACCGCCTCCCGACTGGCCTGGCCGTGTCCGACCAGGCCGCGTCCGCCGGGTTCCTGGCCGGGTTCGACGGAGTCTGGCTGGTGCCGGGCAGCCCGTACGTCAGCGAGGCGGGTGCGCTCGCGGCGGTCCGGACAGCCCGCGAGCAGGGCATCCCCCTGCTCGGGACCTGCGGTGGGCTGCAGCATGTAGCCCTGGAGTTCGCCCGGTCGGTGTGCGGTCGCCCGGATGCGGCCCACGCCGAGAACGATCCGAGCGCCACCGCGCCCCTGATCGTCCCGATCGCCTGTGCGCTGGACGGTCATGAGGGCGTCGTCCTGGTCACCCCGAACTCGCTCGCCGAACGGCTGATCGGCGCGGACCGCACGGTCGGGCGTTACTACTGTTCCTACGGCATCAATCCGTCCGACACCGGCCTGCTGCTGGCGCACGGACTGCGCTTCAGCGGCGTCGACGAGACCGGCGAGGTGCGGGTCCTGGAGCTGCCCGGTCATCCGTTCTTCCTGGCCACGCTGTTTCAGCCGGAACTCGGTTCGGACGCGGGACGGGTGCATCCGGTCATCCGCGGCTTCGCCGAGGCCGCGGTCGCCCGCGCGGCCGCCCGGCGTGTCGCCGCGCGCGGCGCCTCGGGTCCGGCGTCCATCTGGGGACCCGGCTCGCAGGTGTGTTAGTCGAACGGGCGCGGGGATGAGCGTCATGTCTGCAACTCGCGATGAACGGGAGGAAGCATGGCGAGCACGGTTCAGGAAACGATCGAGGTCCACGTCCCGATTCGCACCGCTTACAACCAGTGGACGCAGTTCGAGTCCTTCCCGAACTTCATGGATGGGGTGGAGTCGATCGCACAGCTCGACGACACCCACACCCACTGGAAGATCAAGGTCGCCGGCCAGGAACGCGAGTTCGACGCGACCATCACCGAGCAGCTGCCCGACGAGCGGGTGGCGTGGAAGAGCACCGGCGGCACGGATCACGCCGGGGTCGTGACCTTCCACCGCCTCACCGACGATGACACCCGGGTGACCGTCCAGCTGGACTGGCAGCCCGACGGCCTCGCCGAGAAGGCGGGTGCGCTTCTTGGCGCCGACGACCGCCGGGTCAAGGCTGACCTGCGCAAGTTCAAGTCGTTCATCGAGCACCGTGGGAGCGAGACGGGTGCGTGGCGCGGTGACGTCGCCCGCCCGGACGCCGCTGGCGGCGCTGACGGCGCTGACAGGTACGAGGCGGGTGCGGCCGGTCGTGGCTACACCGATCGGGCGGGTGACCCGAGCTCGGGTGACGCCGTGGGCGGATCGGGCTACGCCGACCCGACCGGCGGCTCCGACTACGCCAACCCGACCGGCGCTCCGGACCACGACCGCCCGGCGGGTGGTTCCGGTTCCGGCTATGGCTCCCCGGCCGGTGGTTCCGGCTATGGCTCCACGGGTCCCGCGGGCGGTACGGACTACCGCGAGCCTGGCCCGACCGGGCAGGCGGGACCGCGGACGCCGGGTAGCGCCGCCGGCGGCTGGTGACCTGGCACCGCACGGACTTCACGGCGAATCTGAGGGCGTGGCAGGACGGACCCCCGTCCCGCCGCGCCCTCGCCATGTGCGGGTAGCGCGGCACCCCGGCCCTTCGGTCGGGCTCGGAGCCCGGGTCGCTTTCCGGCGTGGTCTCTGACCTGGTTCCGGGGGCGGGGTGGGTCCCGTACCCTCCAACTGGGCGAGTGAGCGGTGGTGGGCCGCCGCATCGGGTCGCGAGGACGCGTCGGGCCTCGTGGCGGTGTCACACCGCGAGGAGGAGGGGCATCCATGCGTGATCTGCGGACTCTGCCCAAGGGCCACCTGCACCTGCACTTCGAACTGGCGATGCGCCCGTCCACGCTGGCGGACCTGGCCGCGAACGCGGGGCTGCCCACACCACGGACCTCGGGTTTCACCGAGTTCGGCGGCTTCGGCGAGGTGATCGGCGGGATTCTGCCGCTGTTTCGCGGCCCGGCCGACTTCGAGCGGCTCGTCGACGAGATGGTCAGCGACGCCGCGGCCGAGGGCATCGTCTACCTCGAACCCAGTTTCTGGCCGTACGCCCACCCCGAGGTGTTCGGGAGCGCCGACGAGGCGTGGGAGACCGTTCTGGGCCGTTCGGAGCAGGCCGGCGCGCGCCACGGTGTCACCGTCCGCTGGATGGCCGCGGTCGACCGGGTGTTCGACTCCCCCGAACGGGCGGTGGAGGTGGCCCGCACGGCCGTGCGTTACGCCGACCGGGGCATCGTCGCCCTGGGCCTGCACAACGACGAGAACGGCTGGCCGCCCGAGCCGTTCGAGGCGGCCTTCCGGCTCGCGGTCGACGCCGGGCTGAAATCCACCCCGCACGCCGGTGAGCTCGACGGGCCGGCGTCCGTGCGGGGGGCGATCACGAAGCTGGCCGCCGACCGGCTGCAGCACGGGGTGCGGGCGATCGAGGATCCGGCGCTGGTCGACGAGCTGCGCGAACGCGGCATCTGCCTGGACGTCTGCCCGACCTCGAACGTGCTGCTCTCGGTCGTCCCGTCGCTGGCCGAGCATCCCCTGGCGGCGCTGGTGCGCGCCGGTGTGCGCTGTTCGATCAATGCCGACGATCCACTGCTGTTCGGCCCCAACTGCCTGGACGAGTACGAACTGTGCCGCCGCGAGCTGGGACTGACCGACGACGAACTCGCCGAATGCGCCCGCAGCTCGGTGCGCTCCGGTGCGGCGCCGGACGCGGTGCGTGACGCGGCACTCGCCGGGATCGACGCCTGGCTCGCCGCGCCCGCCGACCTTCCCGCGCAGCCCGCCGCCCCGTCGGTCCTGTCGGTCCCGTCCGTCCCCTCGGTCTCGTCCGCCCCGTCGGTCGCCGAGGGCGGCCGTCGGTGAACTCCGACCGGCAGTCGATGGTCGTCGCGGGGCACTGAGCGTGCCAGGTCATGATCGATAGCGGTCGGGGCCGGTCGTGGCGGGTGGTGATCGCGCCCGATTCGTTCAAGGGGTCGGCGAGTGCCACCGAGGTCGCGGCGACACTGGCGCGCGGATGGCACTCGCGCCGTCCACAGGACGAGATCGTGACGTTGCCGATCGCCGACGGCGGTGAGGGAACGCTGGATGTCTTCGCCGCGACGGTGCCCGGGGCCAGCCGGCGGTCGCTGCGGGTCACTGGTCCGGATGGGCGAGGCCACGACGGCGAATGGCTGGCCCTGCCGGGGGATGTCGCGGTGGTCGAGCTCGCCGCGGTGAGCGGACTACCGCTGATGCGTACCCCGGACCCGTTGGGCGCCCAGACCATCGGCGTCGGGCAGGCGCTCGCGGCGGCGCTGCGCGAGGGGGCCAGGCAGATCCTGGTCACGCTGGGGGGGTCGGCATCCACCGACGGCGGCACCGCGGCGCTGAGCGTGCTGGGTGCCGGGTTCACCGATGCCGCCGGTGGGGTGCTGCCGCCTGGCGGGGGCGCTCTGGTCACTCTGAATCAGATCGATCTCGCCCGTCTGGTCCCCCCGCCCGCCGGGGGAGTGCGCTGCCTTGTCGACGTCGACGCCCCCCTGCTGGGGGATGCCGGTGCCGCGGCCGTCTTCGGCCCGCAGAAGGGGGCGACCGCCGCCGACGTGGACCGGCTGGCCGCGGGGCTGACCCGGCTGGCCGGGTTGCTCGGTGGTGATCCGAGGGCGCCGGGTGCGGGTGCCGCGGGTGGCACGGCCTACGGTCTCGCCGCTGCCTGGGGCGCGCAGCTGGTCTCGGGCGTCCAGACGATCATCGAGGTGGCTGGCCTGCCCGGTGCGCTGGACGACGCGGACTGGGTGGTGACCGGGGAGGGCCGTTTTGACCAGACGTCCCTGCGCGGGAAGGTCGTCGGTGGCGTACTGGCGCTCGCGCGGCGGCGGGGGGTGCCGGTTCTGGTCGCGGCAGGGCAGGTTGACGCCCCCCGTCCGGAGGGGGTCATCGGGGAGGCCGCGCTGGCGGGACTCGCGGGCGGGGTCACGGCGGCCATGGCGGATCCGCACCGGTGGCTGCGGGCGGCGGGTGCCGAACTGGCCGCGCGGGCCGAGCACGGTCACGACGCCGGGCGCCGCCACCGGGGGATCTAGACGGTGCGGTTGAGGCCGGTCAGGATCCAGCCGAGTTTGCGCCAGGTGGTGGGGCCGCAGACGCCGTCGTCGGGGATGCGGCCGAACCACTGCGAGGCGTACCGCTGCAGGGAGGCCACCCGGGCGGTGGTGCGTGGCCCGTACGTGCCATCCGGGGGCAGCCGGTTGGGATCGCCGGTGGGTGCCTCATGGCCGAAGGCGATGTTCAGCGCGTTCTGGAGTTCGGCGACGTCCGGACCGGTCATGCCCTCGCGCAGGGTGGGCCGGCGGGCGTAGCGGTCGCGGGGATCAGCGGTGAGGGCCGTCCGGCCGGTGGCCAGGGAAAGGATGTCACCGCGGCGGTTCGCGCGAATATCCCCAGGGCATTCATGGCCGCCCCAGGCGGTGCCGCCCATCCGGTGGGTGCCTATACCGTGGCCGTCCGGCGAGTCGGTGATCTCCGCTCGCCAGCCGAACTCCTGCATTCCCCAACGGAAGAGTTCGGCCAGTCGGGTGACCTGAATCGGGGTGTAGTCCTCGGTGGGGTATCCCTCGCATTCGCACGAGATCCAGTACGGGTTTCCGGCGGCCTGCGCCCACGCCCGTTGGTCACATCGCACGTACTGTTCGAGGTCTCCGTTGCGGGAGAGCCACAGATGTGAGCTGACCTGGCTGGCCGAGCTGTCGAACCAGGAGAACAACGAACCGTTCCCGACCTGGACGTGGGGGATGAGGCCACGGGTGGGCTGCACCATCAGCCCGGAGGTGTTCCGCACGGGCCGGTACCGCGCCGGCGGATAAAGGGTCGCCGCCATCGTCAGCAGCCCTTTCGCGCACAGCTGTCGTCACGCCGGGTTGTTGATTGGAAACTCACGATGCCGGTTGCTTCCTCTTCGTGCGAGTGTGGTCGCATCGGCCGATGCCGTCCCGTTTCTATCTGGTTCGCCGCGCGCGCCGGGATACCCGGGGTCCGTAGATGTCATTCCGTGTCCGTACGGATCCATAGCGGGACCGTTCGGTGGCCATCGGTCGATCTGGGCAGGATGCCCGGCTCGCCCGGTCCGGGAAACCCGTCCGTCGGGCGAAAGCGGTCCCCGTCCTGGTTGGGGCGCCTAAACTGCCGCACTGTGCCCGGTGACCGACCCACGAGCGTGGCCATCGTCGCGGGAACACCGCCGAGCGCGGTGCTCGAGCTGCGCACGACGGTGTTCGTCGACGAGCAGGGCGTGCCGGCCGAGCACGAACTGGATGGTCGAGACGGCGACGCCGACCACGCTGTCGTGTTCGACGCGGCGGGCCGGGCGCTGGCCACCGCGCGCCTGCTGGACCCGGGGCCACGCACCCTCGGCGCGCAGCCGGTGGGCATCATCGGACGGGTCGCCGTCGACGGCGCATGCCGCGGGCAGGGCCTCGGTCTCGCCGTCACCACGGCGTTGACGGAGCGAGCCCGCGAACGTGGCCTGCCCGCCGTGGAACTGCACGCCCAGCTCCAGGTCGCCGACTTCTACGCGCGGCTGGGCTATCGCGTCATCGCCGAACCCGATATCGAAGCCGGCATAGAACATGTCTGGATGCGCCGCGACCTCGCGCCCGGACTGCGTCAGGCCCGCGCCGAGGACGTTCCCGCGCTCCGCAGGCTGATGGACGTGGGCAGGCTGATGGACGTGGGCAGGCTGATGGACGTGGGCAGGCTGATGGACGTGGGGCAGCCCGCGGCATCGGGCATCACCCGGGCGGCGGCACCCGGCGGGCCCGCCCACCCGCCTCCGGTCGGGCAACCCCACCTGGCGGCACCCGGGGGGCTGCCGCACGCGATGTGGATGATCCCGGGACGGGCGGACGATCCCGATCCGGCCGGGCGGGTGCTGGCCTGTGTCGCGGTGCGCCGCCACGAGGAGCCGGCCGGGCTCCCGTCGCCGTCGGTGGCCGAGGTGACGGGGCTGTGGGTGGCGCGGTCAGCGCGCCGGCAGGGCCTGGGGACGACCCTGGTGCGGGTGTGCGAACGGGCCGTCCGACAGTGGCGGAGCAGTCAGACGCAGGCCAGCCCGCCCGTCCGGCCCGCGCTGGCCCCGCCGACAGCGCCGGTGGTGCAGGTGGTGTTGTGGTGCGACGAGCGGTCCGTCGCCGTCCACCAGTTCTGGCGGCGGCTGGGGTACGTCCCCACCGGACGATCCCGGGCCTGTCCGAGTGCTGTCGCCATGGTCGAGATCGAGCTTCGTCGATCGGTGCCACACCGGCTACCCGGACGGCCGGCGCGGCCGTCGGCATCCTGACCGTTCACCTGGCACAACGCCGGATCCCACGGTTCGGTGATCCGGACCGGACACGGACCGCTGTTCGAGGAGCAGGCCCGGTTTCCGGACGTGACCCCGCGATCCGGCCGAATGCGCGGCCCCGTCCGGGGGGCGTGGCCGAGACGAATCACCCCGCCGGCACCCAACACATCGCCAACTACCGCTATCCTTGCGACCGATTGCTGTTGTATTTACGGGAATCCCGCTCCAAAGGAGCGGAAACAGGTGTGTCGGTACACGTGGACCGTCGCGCCGACGGGCGTTGGGTGCCCGGGTTCAACAAGGAGGCATTCAATGCCGTTTGCCGTGTCGTCGCGTCACCGTCGCAGGCCGGAGCAGCCTGCCGCGGGCGTGGCATCGCAGGATTCCGTCGACGTCCATGCTCCCGGCCAGGGGTTTCGGGCCGGTGCCCGGTTCGGAGTTCGTGCTACGGGGCCGTCCGGGGGGCGCCGCCGGGTCCGCGCCATCATGGCCGCGACGGGCACCGCGCTCACCCTGACCGGGCTGGTCGCACTGGGGGGTGCGGCACCCGCTCAGGCCGGCGGGGAGAGCTGGGCCCAGTGCCCGAGCAACGAGGTGATCAGCATCACCGCACCGCCGGAGCCGGGCTGGCCGTCCGACGGGATGACGCTGCTGGCCGCCGGTTACTACGCGCACATCGCGCAGGCCTGGCCGCCCACCACCTCGCTACTGTGCCGCACGAAGGCCGGGGGTGGCGCGGCGGTGGGGCAGCCGCCGATCAGGATCGAGCAGCTGAGCTGCCCGAACGGTCAGGTGACCTTCGGCGTGCCGCGGCCGAAGATCGCCGGTGGCAACGGTGTGGATGGTCCGCCCGTCCAGTGGGGCACCTACCTGCCCGAGGGCTGGTACGACCTGTCGGCCACCGCCAATGACCCCGGCTGGACGCCCGTGTGCTGGTCGCAGACCAACCGCACGGCGACCAGGCCCGCGCCGGCTCCGGCGGCGGCCCCGGCTCCCGCCGCCAGGCCGGCTCCGGCCCCGGCCCCTGCTTCGGTGCCGGCCACCTCGGCCGCCCCCGCGCGGGCCAGCTGACAGTCGGTTCCGCCGATCAGCGGCCGGCCGTCCATGGCAGCGGAATCAGCTGTGGACGGCCGACCGCGGGCGATCAGTAGCGGTAGTGGTCCGCCTTGTACGGGCCCTCGAGCGGCACGCCGATGTAGTCGGCCTGCTGCTTGGTGAGGGCGGTGAGCTTGACGCCCAGCGCCGACAGGTGCAGGCGGGCGACCTTCTCGTCCAGGTGCTTGGGCAGCACGTAGACGCCGATCGGGTAGCTCTCGGTCTTGGTGAACAGCTCGATCTGCGCGATCACCTGGTTGGTGAAGCTGTTCGACATGACGAAGCTCGGGTGGCCGGTGGCGCAGCCGAGGTTCATCAGGCGGCCCTCGGCGAGCACGATGATCGAGTGCCCGTCCGGGAACACCCACTCGTCGACCTGCGGCTTGATGTTGATCTTCTCGATGCCGGGGGTCTTCGCGAGACCGGCCATGTCGATCTCGTTGTCGAAGTGCCCGATGTTCGACACGATCGCCTGGTGCTTCATCGCGGCCATGTGGTCCGCGCGGATGATGTCGAAGTTGCCCGTGGTGGTGACGAAGATGTCGGCGATGCCGACCACGTCCTCGAGGACGTCGACCTGGAAGCCGTCCATCGCCGCCTGGAGCGCACAGATCGGGTCGATCTCGGTGACGATGACCCGGGCGCCCTGGCCGCGCAGCGCGTCCGCACAGCCCTTGCCGACGTCCCCGTAGCCGGCGACGACGGCGACCTTTCCACCGATCAGGACGTCGGTGGCCCGGTTGAGACCATCGATGACCGAGTGGCGGCAGCCGTACTTGTTGTCGAACTTCGACTTCGTCACCGAGTCGTTGACGTTGATCGCCGGGAACGCGAGCGTGCCGGCCTTCGCCATCTCGTAGAGCCGGTGGACGCCGGTCGTCGTCTCCTCGGTGACGCCCTTGATGGTGCTGGCGGCCTCGGTCCAACGGCCGGGACGCTCGGCGATCGTGCGCCGCAGCGTCTCGAGGATGATCGCGTACTCCTCGTTGTCCGACGGGTCGGTCGCGGGTACCGCGCCGGCCAGCTCGAACTGCGCACCCTTGTGGACGAGCAGGGTCGCGTCCCCACCGTCATCGAGGATCATGTTCGGGGCGCCACCGTCCGGCCAGGCCAGCGCCTGGTCGGTGCACCACCAGTACTCCTCCAGGCTCTCGCCCTTCCAGGCGAAGACCGGGACGCCCTGCGGGTCGTCCTTGGTGCCGTTCGCCCCGACGACGACCGCGGCGGCGGCGTGGTCCTGGGTGGAGAAGATGTTGCAGGAGACCCAGCGGACGTCCGCGCCGAGGGCCACCAGGGTCTCGATGAGCACCGCGGTCTGGATCGTCATGTGCAGGGAGCCCATGATCCGCGCGCCCGCGAGCGGCTGGCTGGCCGCGTATTCGGCGCGTGTGGACATCAGCCCGGGCATCTCGTGCTCGGCAAGCCGGATCTCTTTGCGGCCGAACTCGGCCAGCGCGAGATCCGCGACCTTGAAGTCGAAACTCATGCCCTCTCCTTCGACGCTCGGATGGCTGCCGAGCCTGGGGAATCGGCGTCTCGTCGCCGAGAACACCTGACCTGAGCGTGCCACATGCCGAAGGCGGAGCGAAGACCCGGGCCAGGGTCCTTCACCCCGTCACCCTCTGCTCCCCGCTTTTACCGTCCGTCACCATTTACCGTTCCCGGACGGTCATTACCGTTTCTGGGGGACGATCGGAGCGCCGGACGCCGCGGCCGGGACGGCGGCCGCGGCGGTGGAAGCGCCCTCGGGGGTACCGCCGGGGGTGGTGCCGGCGGAGCCGCGGTGGACCCAGTGGTGCTCGTCCGCCCAGACGAGCAGCGGGGGCAGGACGACGAGGGCGGACAGCAGCGCGACGGCGACGTTGAGGGCGACCAGAAGGCCGAAGTCGCGAAGAAGGGGCAGGGAGCTGAAGGCGAGGACGCCGACACCGATGACGGCGGCCAGGGCCGAGACGGCGAAGGCGCGTCCGGTGCGGCCGGCACTGGTCTCCGCCGCCTCCCGGGGCCCAAGGCCACGGGCACGTTCCTCAAGGTGACGATAGATCAGCAGAGTGGTGAACTCGGTGCACAGAGCGACGATCAGCGGCCCGCTGACGGCGGTCAGCGGGCTGAGGTCGACTCCGATGGCCAGCGCGATCAGCGAGCTCAGGCCGACGGCGATCAGGACCGGCACGAGCGAGAGCACCGCCCGGACCAGGCTGAGATGGCACAGCAGCAGCAGCACGAACACGGCGATGAGCGCGTAGTAGGTGAGCTGGGTGCGGTTGTTCTGGAAGGACGCGACCAGGCCGGTGCCGATCACGGCGAGGCCGGACGGGGTCGCCGTGATGCCGGCGGGCGGATGGGTGTTCGTCCGGATGTCGTCGACGACGGCGGCGCGGCGTTCCAGCGAGCCCGAGCCCGTCCGCAGGACGATGTTCATGGCGCCCATGTCAAGGTTGACCGTGCTGCGCTGGATGTCCGGCGGGGCGACGGCGTAGGCGGCGCGGATGTCCTGACCGGTGGGCATCACGATCGAGGTGTTCGGCACCTCGAGCAGGTAGCTGACGATCGTCACCAGGCTGCTGGCGTCGACGAGGTCGGCCGAGTGCGTCGAGAGCTGCCGGTTGGCGAACTGGCCGACGAAGGACGCGGTGGCGTCGTCGAAGACGTTCGGCGAGCGGACGAAGACCCCGAGCTCACTGGCCGAACCGGCGCGCGCCCGCAGAATACCGATGTCCTTGATGACCTGGCTGTCCTGGTTGACCCATTTCTCCGGGTCGGTCTGCACGGTCAGCCTGCCGTCCGCGACGATGCCCCCGGCGAAGATGGCCACCGAGGCCAGGACCAGCGGGATCGCGGTGATCTGGGGCAGCCCGCCGAGGCGGATGATCGTCCGGCCAAGGGGGCCGTGGGTGTAGTCGCCCGCGGGTGTGGGGCGGTGGCGCTCGCTGGTGTCCAGGGCGAGGACGAGGAGCAGGGCGGTGGCGATCACGATGACCGGCAGGCCGATCGCGAGCAGCGTGCCGAAGTCCCGGATCATCGGGACCTCGCTGAACTGCAGTGCGCAGAACGACAGCACGGCGGCGATGGTCGCCACCAGCAGGGCGCGGCGCAGTCCCCGCCACGCGGCGGCGACCGGATGGCCGCGGCGGTCGAGCTGCGACTCCTCCTCGATGCGGCTGTGAAGCTGCACGGCGAAGTCGATGCCGACGCCGAGCAGCACCGGCAGGCCGGCGATGGTCACCACCGACAACGGCACCCCGATGTATCCGGCCAGGCCGAACGCCCAGATCAGGCCGACCGCGACGACGGCGAGAGGCAGCAGACGGAACCGGACGGCGAACGCGGCGAGCAGCAGCCCGGCCATCAGCGCCAAGGAGATCACGCCCAGGGTGAGGAAGCCACCCCGCAGGTAGTTGTTGATGTTGCGAAGCAGGACCGGTGAGCCGGTGGTCAGCACCGACGCGTGGTCGAAGGTCTCGCCGGCGATGGCCCGCTCGACGATGTGGGCACCATCACCCTGTTCACGCAGGGACGCGTTGCCGGTCAGCCGAGTGATCATCTGCGCCGTCGAGGTGGACGGGAAGAACGGGCGCAGCGACTTGCGGATCGCACCGGTGTTGTCGTGGAGCAGGATGTCGATCCAGGCGGGGTTGCCCAGCGTGCGGGCGGCCACCGGGATGGCCTGGACGCGGGCGAGGGTGCGCAGCGAGTCGGCGAGGCGCCGGTCGGCCGAGTCCCTGTCGGTGTCCCGCGCCTGCGCGCCGAGCAGCATCTTCGCCGCCGGGCTGGTCAGCGGGTCGCCGCCGGTACCGCGCACCAGGTTGTCGGTGAACTCCAGCGCGGTCAGCGGGGTGATGACCGAGGAGATGTGCGGGTCGGCGTCGAGGTCGCGCTGCAGCTTGCGGAACTGGGCGATGTTGCGTGGGGTGAACAGGTCCGCGGTGTGACTGCCCGGCGCCACCGTGAACAGCGTGATCATCGCCTCGCCACCGAACAACGACTGGTACTCGACGTTGTCCTTGGCGATGCGGGAGTCACTGTTGAGGTAGTTGTCCTGGCTGGTGGTGAACTCCAGGCGGGTCAGGCCGAAGCCGAGGATCGCCGTGACGATCAGGGCCGCCACGGCGGCGAGACCGGTGCGCCGTCCGGCCGACCCGCTGCCCGGGGCCGACCCACCTGGCGGGGCCGACCTACCTGGGGCCGACCCGCCTGTCGGGGCCGACCCGCCTGTCGGGGCCGACCCGCCTGTCGGGGCCGACCCGCCTGTCGGGGCCGGCGCGGCTGTCGGGGCCGGCACACCGGGTGGAGCGGACGCGCCGAGTGGGGCCGGCGAGTCGCCAGCCGAACTGGTGTTCTGGGACATCAGGCACGCTCCGGAGTCAACAGTGGCCCCCGGAACAGCGCGCACTGCGACATCCGGTCCGACGGCGTACCTCGGGATGTATAGCGTAGGTCACATCGCGGGCGGGAGTCCCGGGCATCAATCTTTTCCGACTTCTTTTTGTGTCCGGTCAGACACGAGATGTAGTTCTATGCGGATAGTTCGCTGCCATCGATATACGCAGCGAATCCTATCGTGCCCTCATGCGGCCTGAAGGTGCCCCCCCATGCGAAAGCGGTGGCGCTGTGCCACCGCGCGGCCCGTCCCTGCTGTCAAGGGCGCCAGCCTCGACCCGTGGTCGGTCGCGGATGGACCCTCGGGCCGAGACCGTAAGGCCTGCGGGGCCGAAAGCGTGCTTTCCGGGGCGCCTTCGGGCCGCCGTGGGGTGCCAGGGGCCGCGTGCGGGCGGCGGGCGCCAGGTCGTGACTGTGAGTGGGCAACGCCTGGCCGTGCCGTGGCGGATCGGGTCGCGCGTGGGCCGCGAGTCGGGTCGCACCGTGGGTGCGCTTTGGTGGGGCGGGGTTCACATCCGGGGATCTCGCCGGAGTCGGGAATCCGACAGGGTGAACGAACCAGGCCGCGTCGTCCCGGAATCGATGATCTCTGGTTCCTCGTTGTTAATCTGCGGGTAAGCGGGGAAAAAGCGACCTGGACAGTTCGCCCTGTGTTGGACGCATCGGGCATGCGGTGATGGGCGGAAGTCGAGGAAAGATCCCGGACTGAGCCGTATCTCACACGCAGTTCGCTGTCGCCCTTACCGATCGGTCGGTAGGAACGAAGAGGCAGGTGAACGGGACGTGTCCTGATGGGGAGGCGCGGATGCTGCGGAGCTGCAGATGGTGAGCGCAACGGGCCAGGTGTTCCCGAACGAACGGCACCAGGGTGGGCGGGTCGTTGACCTGCTACGGGCGAGTTGTTTCGTCCTCGGTCAGGTAGTTCTGCTGGGGTCGCTGTACGTGCTGTACGACCTCGGTCGCCACCTCGCCACCGGTCGTGAGCTGGAGGCGCTGCGGCACTCCGTCGACGTCTGGAACCTCGAGCGGCTTTTTGATCTCCCGGATGAGGCTTCGCTGCAGGCGCTGGCGATGCGTTCCACCCGGCTGCTGGAGCTGGCGAACCGCTTCTACGTGACCGTGCACTTTCCCGCGGCGATCACGTTCCTGCTCTGGGTTCTGCTCTTTCAGCGTCACGCCTGGCGCCGGGTACGGACTGTCATTGCCGTCTCCACCGGCGTGGCCCTGATGATTCACATCGCCTATCCGCTGGCGCCACCGAGGTACCTGCCGCGCGTACTGCCCCAGGTCAACCTGATCGACACCGGCGCCGTGATCGGCCCTTCGCCCTACGGTCCCCATGACACCGTCGCCAACCAGTACGCGGCGATGCCGAGCCTGCACATCGGATGGGCGATCCTCGAGGCCTGGGGCGTGATCACCATTCTGCGCATCCGCGCCCGATGGCTCGCGCTGATTCACCCGATCATCACGACCATCGTGGTGGTCATCACCGCGAACCACTACTGGCTGGACGGCATCATCGGCGGCGGCCTGGTCGTGGCGGCGGTCCAGCTCACCCGCCCGGAGGTGCAGTCCCGGATCCGGCTGTGGGCGATCATGCTCCACCTGCCGGTCGGCGCACCGCGGGCGGCCGTGGCAGGCAGCGGTGCGGTGTCGTCCCCGCTGCCGTCGCCTCGCCGGCCAGCCTCATCCACGTCGACCGTGCCCAGTCGAACCGCGATGTCCGCCTCCGCCTCGGCGGCCGCGACCTGCGGCCCACCCTCCGCCCCACCACCGACATCGGCGGAATCACCCTCGGCGTCCACATCGTCACCATCCTCCGCGTCGATGTCGTCGACAGCTGAGCCGGTCAGACGGGTCGACTCGACGGGCCCGGCAGGCTAGACCGCTGTCCATGTGTGCTCGGGACCTCAGGAGAGCCGTTCGATGATCAGGGCCATGCCCTGGCCGCCGCCGATGCAGGTGGTCTCCAGGCCGATCGTCGTGTCGGTGGTGCGCAGCCCGTTGACCAGTGTGGTCAGCAGGCGGGCACCGGTCATGCCGAACGGGTGGCCCAGGGCGATGGCGCCGCCATGCACGTTCAGTCGGTCGAGGTCGATACCGAGCTGACGGTAGGACGGGATGACCTGGGCGGCGAACGCCTCGTTGATCTCCACGAGGTCGACGTCGTCAATGGTCATCCCGGCGCGGGCCAGTGCCCGTCGGGTGGCCTCGACCGGACCGAGGCCCATGATCTCCGGTGACAGTCCGCTCACGCCGCTGGCTGTCACCCGGGCTATCGGAGTGATGCCGAGTTCCCGGGCCCGTGTGTCACTCATCACGACGACGGCGGCGGCTCCGTCGTTCAGCGGGCAGGCGTTGCCCGCGGTCACCGTGCCGTCCGGGCGGAACACCGGGTGCAGTGCCGCGAGGGCCTCGAGGGTGGTGCCGGGCCGAGGGCCGTCGTCGGCGTCGACGATCGTGCCGTCGGGCAGCTGCACGGGGGTGATCTCCCGCTTGAAGAAGCCGGCGTTGATCGCCTTCTCGGCGAGGTTCTGCGACCGGCAGGCGAACGCGTCCTGCTCAACCCGTCCGACCCCGGTGAGCTGGGCGACGTTCTCCGCCGTCTGCCCCATGGCCATGTAGACGTCCGGGAGTTCGCCCCGACCGCGCGGGTCGGTCCACGGGGGGGCTCCGCCGCCGGCCCGGGCGGCCGTGTGACCCTGCGCGCCGGCATAGCCGGGATTCTGCGTGCCGGGCAGGTTGTCGCTGTTACCGCGAACGTATCCGCTGACCACCTCCACACCGGCGGCGACGAAGACGTCCCCCTCGCCGGCTCGCACCGCGTGCATCGCCATCTGGATGGCCTGCATCGACGACGCGCAGTAGCGGGCGACGGTCGTGCCCGGCACGTTGTCGAGCCCGAGGGTGACCGCGACCACGCGACCGATGTTGTGGCCCTGTTCGCCGCCCGGCAGACCACAGCCGAGTATCAGATCGTCGATCTGGTTCGGGTCCAGCATCGGGATCTGGTCGAGGACGGCTCGCACGATCGTGGCGGCCAGATCGTCGGCCCGTAGACCCCGCAGCGAGCCCTTGAACGCTCGTCCGATCGGCGAACGGGCAGCGGCGACGACGACTGCGTCGGGCATGACCGACCTCCCCATCCTTGCCTGACCCGTCGGGTGGCACCGGGTCCGGCCGCTCGTCCTCGGCGCTGTGTTCGCGCGATTGCGGACGGACGGAACAAATGATCGAAACTGTAGCGCGATGACCACTCCTGGGTCGCCCGACGCGAGCCCGGGGGACGCCACCTGCCCGGCTGCGATCTACCCTCAACCGATCGGAACGGAACGAATAGGACCTCTGTCGGACCACTCGCGGATCACTGACGGGGCCAGTAAAGGACAACTCGCCCCGACCGACCGACCGCGCCGTCGGACGTCGGACGCAGGCGGACGGACGCGGTCGGCGATCGGTGCGGGCGCTGGGCCCGGCCAGGGAGGACGCGCGGAGGGCGTGGGCGATGGACATCGCGTTTGGTGCTGGTGCTGGTGTCGAGGCGGTGCGGGTGGCGCGGTGTACGCGGGAGCTCGCCGGCTGCGCGGCCGAACTGCGCCGGCAGGCGTCCGAGGCGTCGGCGATCGCGGAGACGCTGGTGGACACCGCGCTTGTTGGGGCGGACGTGCCGGCCCGGTCGGGTGAGGGCCGCGCGTCGCGGAGGGGCTCCCCACTCACGGATCGGCTGCGTGCGGCGATGGCGTCATGGCGCGAGCAGTTCGCCCTGAGCGCCGAGGCACTGCACGGCCTGGCGAGCCGGCTGGACCAGGCGGCCGCGGCCATGCCGGTACGGCAGTCGTGGCCCCCGCCGCCGTCGGCGATCGCGGCGGCCAGAGTCGTGGCGATGCCGTGGCCCGTGGTGACGGCCGTGGCGTCGCAACCGGCTGGGTCATCGGAACCGAACGGGGTGATCCTGCTGGTCCCGGACGAACTGACGGTCTGCGCTGCTCGGTTGCGTTCCGTCAGTGGGCGTGCGGAGGCCCTCGAACGGGCGGTGGCTGGATCGATGGGTCGAGCCGAGCAGGTCCTGCGCGACGCCGCGACGCCACGACCGATCACACCGATGTCGGTGGAGGTGCTGCGGGAGACGACCGGACGGGGGCTGCGGGTGGCCTCGGTGGGGGCGTTCGCGGCCGCCGTCGATCTGGAGGGCAGGCTGGTTCGGCTGGCCGACGGGCCGTTCGCGTCCCGGCCCACGCCGGCCGGTGCGGGTTCGGCGCTGGCGATCGCGGCGGGGCTGCTGGCGGCGGTCGATGCGACCACCTCGGGGCGGTCCCGGGGTCGCTCGGCCGCGGCGACGCTGCGCGCCACCCGGGCCGCGCTCGCTGGCCTGTCACCGGTGACACGGGCGGCGGTGATCAGTCAGCTGCGTGGGGCCGGGCTCGCTGCCCTTGGCGAGCAGGCGCGCCGGCTGCGCGCGGCTTCCAGCCGGCTGGCGGATCCGTCCGAACTGGGCACTGTGGCGCAGGCGATCGAGCTGGCCGGGCTCGCCGATGACCTGCTCGCGTCCGCGCCACGCGAGATGATCGACGAGCTCGTCCGGGCGCTGCCCTGGCTCGAGCCGGCGCCACCGACCGTGCCCGCCACCTGGTCGGCGTCACTGTCTCCGGCCCCGCGACCGGCCGGCACGCCATCGGCGCCGGTGTGGGCGGATCGCTCGTCCGAACCGTTGGTGCGCGACGGGATCGGGTCGGATGACATCGGCCAGGGGACGGTGCCCGACTGCTACCTCGCGGCCGCGCTGGTCGGCTTCGCCGCACAGGACCCGGACCGGCTGGCCGCGGGCATCCGGCGCAATCCGAACGGCACGGCCACCGTCACGCTGCACCCGACCGCGGATCGCGGTGATGGTGCCACGTCCACGAACGTCACGTCCACGAACATCACGGTCACGGCGAACCTGGCGCAGGGGCTCGTCCGGATGCGACGGGACGGTCCGGTCGGCTGGCAGGAACTGGCGGTGGACGCGGACAACGCCGACGGCCGCGGTGAGCTGTGGCCGGCACTGTACGAGAAGGCGTTCGCCCGGCTGCGTGGCGGTTATCCCGCGTTGGGCTACGGCAGCACCGTCGCGGCGCTCAGCACGCTCACCGGGCATCGGGCCAGCTGGCGCGACGCGCGGCGGACCGGCTCGGACGACCTCGCCGCCGCGCTGGGAGATGGCGAGGTCGTCCTGGTCACCACCCGCGAGCGGACCGGACCGGCGGGGCTGGTCGCGGCGCACGCGTACGCCGTCCTCGCGGTGGACAGCGGGCGGGGGCGGGTGTTGTTGCGTAACCCCTGGGATCCGCCGGCGGGCGAGACCAACGAACGCTGGTACGACTGGTCGGCGGTGCGCGGGGACGTGCGCACCGTGGTCCGCGGCGCCACGAGGTAGGCCGGCCGGGTCGGATGTGGCGGTTCGGGCTCAGGGTGAACGGATGATCGCCACCGGTACGGCCGAGTGGATCATGCACTGGTGGCTGACCGAGCCCAACAGCAGCTCGGCGAACCCACCGTGACCGCGGGCACCGACGACCACCAGGTCGCACTCCTTGCCGGCGGTGAGCAGCGCCTGGCTCGGCGAGCACGGGACGGTCCGTCGCTGCGGCCGCAGACCCGCCGGCAGCTCGTCGCGGACCCTGGCGATGGCCTCGTCGAGAACGGTGGACGCCTGGTCGCCGAGCACCTGCGTGATCTCGACCGGGGTCGCGGCGAACGGCACCGGCAGCGCCGCGAACCAGGCGTGCACGGCGATCAGCTCGACGCCGCGCAGGTCGGCCTCGGCGGCGGCCCACACCAGCGCCGCCAGCGAGTTCGGTGACCCGTCCACGCCGACGACGACGGGACGCGGCTGCTGGAGGAAGCCGTGCCCGGGCTGGTCGTTGCCACCCCGGGCGATCACGACGGGCACCGGTGCGTGCACGGCCACCGAGGTGCTGACCGCGCCGACCCGTAGCCGGTGCAGCAGACCGCGACCGCGGGCACCGACCACGATCATCCGGGCATCGTGCCCCACGGTGAGCAGCGCCTGCGCCCCCGGCTGGTCGACGACCTCCTCGGCCACCGTCACGGGTGCCACCGCGACAGTGGCGGCGGCGGCCACCCTCGCTGTCGCCACTGGTGTCGACGTCGCTGCCGCCGCGGCCGCCGCGATGGCCTCGGTGACGGTGCGATGAAGGAGATGGGCGGCCTGTTCGGCCACCTCATCGGCGGAGTGTGGCCAGATCGGCTCCGGTGTGCCCGAACCGATGCCGATCACGGCGCGAACCGTGCAGCTGTGCCGTCGCGCCTCGGTCAGGGCCCAGTCCAAGGCCACCCGGGAGCCGGCCGAACCGTCCACTCCGACCACGATGTCGTCGTTCACGCGCGGCCTCCTCACGGTCGCCGGACATGGATCGCCGGTGCTCCCGCCGCTACCCGGTCGATACCCGGACCTGGCCGGCGGGAACCCGACCCCCCGACCTGGGGCATGCACCGGCCAGGGGCCGACGGACCCGGTGCGGCCGGCCGAGTTGCGGGTCTGGTGTGGTGGATGGGTGTGGTGGCCGGGTGGGCGTCCCGGGACCACGGTGGTGTGTCCTTGACCCCCGGCTGGTAGCCGATGGGTTGGCCGCGGGGGGACGGCCTGCCGGAGGGGTCGGTCCGGTCCGCTGCCATCCAGCGGCGAATCCGATGGGTGAGCATGGTTTTGGCGCATCCCGGAGCTACGCACAACACGGCGTTCCCACCAGATCACGTAGCCCTTGCCCGTTGATGATGTGAGGTTGTGCGCGGGCGGCGCGTGATACGCCTGATCGGCCGGAATGTCCAGGATCTGTCCGCAACCGAGAGCACTTGCACCAAGAACATTTCGGACGGGGGAGGAAACGCCGTCCGGCCTCGTCGGGTCGTCACCGATCTTCGACGCACCGTGCCCACCCTGGTTGAGCGGGACGGATCCCGCCGCCGCGCGCGGCACCCGTTCCTGGTGTCCGTCGATCGGTCGTTGGTATTCGAACCCGGGCCGGATCGGTGTGATCGACCGGCAGTGTGCGGTGGGTCGACAAAGGACGAGGTGCGCCGTCCGGGGTGATCGAGGGGGAGTCGCCAGGGTGCGGGCCGTGGTCTTTTTTCCGGCTGACCTGAACGGCTTTTACGGGCTGTTCCGATGGGACCGGGCGGGATCGCGCCACCTGCGCCGCTGACCCGAATTCACCGTCGGCCAGGTGCCGGTCGGGGAACGGGCCGAGCGGTACGGCCGACGGCCGGGCGGGTGACACCGGGGCGGTGGTCTGGCCGGCTGGCCGGCGGCCTGGCCGTCCGACGTCGGGGTGTGCCGGTGGGGTGGTGTGATCGGTGGGCCATGAACCGGTGCCCACCGCGGGGATGGCCGGTCGGGTGTCGGGTGGGGGTCGAGGCACCGCGGGAACCGTTCGGTGCTTTCCGTCGACCGATCGCTCCAGGTCGGTCTGGCGACCCAGGATTCCGCTGTTACCCGTGCACCCATCGAGACTTTGTCAACATGATTTAAATTTTTTCTCCTGTGTCGGATGGACCTCGCCTGATTCAGTGTTCGGGGTGGCAGTCAAGTGTTTCGATGGTTGATTTCGATGAATGCTCGTGGTCTCGATGTGGTCGCCTGGAATTCTTTTTGCTGCGAAGCAGTCACCGGATGTTTGATGTTTCTGTCACACCACGACCACCCAACGGCGGTGATGGAGTCATGTCCTCTTCATGTGAGCGTGGTGGCTCCCCGCAGGAGCCCCATGATGCGGTGCGGAGTACGGTGCCTGAACACACGTCGACCCGCCCGCCCCCCGTCGATCCCGTTCCGTCGGGCTCGATCCCCGGACACCCGGTCCCTGCCCAGTCGGACCCGGGCCGTTCGTCAGCTCCACGTGACAGTGTGGCGTCGGGCGACGGTGCGGCTTTGAGTAACGGTGCAGCCTCACGTGGCAGTGCGGCATCGCCGGGCAGTGCGGCATCGAGTGACAGTGCGGCATCGAGTGACAGTGCGGCATCGAGTAACAGCGTCGAGGGAAGGAGGCCCGTGCCGTCGGACACCATCCAGCTCGCCATCCCTGGTGCGCTGGTCTCCGTCCGAGTGGCGCAGGACTCCGGGACGCTGATCGGTGATCGCATCGGATGGCAGCGGGCCATCCTGCGGGCCGGCCTACCGTCCGCGGCGAAGCTCGTCGCCTGCACGATGGCCAGCCATCTCGCCGAGACGCCGTCGAGCGTTCCCGACGGCGTGGCCGTGAGCGGCCCAGGGCTGCGCACACTCATGGACCAGACCGGTTACAGCCGGACCCACGTGCAACGACAGGCGTCACGCCTGCGCCAGACGGGCTGGCTGACCACGGTGGCCCGCCCGTCCGCCGGGCGGATGACCCGGTTCGCCCTGACGATCCCCGACTCGGCGGTGGAGTCCGGCCTCGTCCGGCTGGTCGAGAGTCCGCCGGTGGCCAGCGCCGAACGGTCGTCGGCGGCGAACGCCGCACCCGGCGGGCCTGTCCCAGGCGGTGCCGGGGCAGGCAGCGTCCACCGGGCAGGCGGTACGAGCGGCCCCCCGGGTGGCGACAGCGACGGGGCTGACACCTCCGTCGCCTCGTCCGCTCCCGGCGCCGCCCCTGCCTCCGGCTCCAGCTCCGGCTCCGGTGGAATCGGGGCAGGCCATGGCGGTCGGCTGCGTGGCACCGGCGCGGCAGCGGCGGGCGGACCGACCCGGCGGCACGGGCGCCGTGGCCGGTTGGGTTCGCGTAGCTGGGCCGGCGCACGCCGCCGTAGCCGAGTGATGGCAGCGGTGGGCTCCGACGCCGCGATGGTTCCGGACAGCGCCGTGGCTTCTGACGCCACGCTCGGCGCTGATGTGACGGTGGGCGCTGATGTGACGGTGGGTGCTGACGTGACGGTCGGTGCTGACGTGACGGTCGGCGCCGGGATGCCGCTGGGGTCCGAGACGCCTGCCTCCGTGCCCGACACCGACACGCGGCCGCTGGCCGACGCCGTCGAGGACATGCCGGCCGTCGAGGACATGCCGGCCAGGGCGGCTGGCGCCGAGGTGACCACGCTCTCCGACGCCGAGCCGGTTCACGAAGCGTCTGCCGGGTCGACCGAGAGTGCCGAGCCCGCCGGGTCCGCGGAGGGTGAGGTGGTCGACCCGTCGGTGCCGAGCATCCCGCTGCCGCCGCCGTCACCGACGGCGCTGACACTCGCGGCAACCCAGGTGATCAACGTGCTGGCGAACGCGATGCGGCGGTCGACGTCGGACTACGTCTCGCTCCTTGCCAAGCTGGAGGTCATCTTCGACGAGGACAACTGGGATCCGGTCACGCTGGCGCTGCACCTTGTCCACATCATCAGCACCGGAGTGCTGGTCGGGGACGGCGACGAGATCGACAACCTGTCCTGGCGACTTGACCGGCTGCCGCGTTCCTCGGCGGAGTGCGAGTGCCGGTCCTGCATCGAACAGCGGGCCGAGAAGCTCCGGGCCGCCGCTGCCGCCCGGGCGGCGCAGACGGATCAGGTGCGCCCATCGGCCTACGCCGACATGGGCGTCGACGGCACGTGGACGCCCACCGCCAGGCCGGCGGCGATCAGCCCGGCCACTCTGCGCACCGGTTCGCCCAGGGTCGCGAGCTCGAAGTACGCGAACGTCGGCGCCGTGCGGACCAGAGCGCCCCACGGCACGTCCCCCGCCAGCGCGGTGCGCTCGGAGCATCCCGCGCCGGCCGAGGTCCCGCTCCCGCCGATCGAGGAGATCGAACGAGCGGCTCAGGTGGGCCTGGAGGCCCGGGCACGCGCCCAGGCCGCCGCCCAGGCCGCCGCCCGCACCGGGGCCGTCCTGAGCGGCACCGCCCCCGCCTCCCAGGGGGACACACACCTGCTGGAACGCCGCGACCCCAGCAGCGCGGCCTGACCTCACGTACCGCGACCTTCCAGGTCTGGCCTCCTCGGGCCAGACCTCCCCAGCCGCGAGTTTTCGGGTCGCCGAGCGTTACGGCGTCGGCGTCGCGGTCGGGGAACGTAGTCGAACGGCGCATCGTTGACGTCATCGCGGGTCGACCGGTGCGCCGTGGTGGTCGGATCTGCGCGTCAGGAGTGGCCGGCAGCGAGCGCGGTAGGTGGCGAGCATGGCGATCGGTCCGTTCCGAAGGCGTCCTGACCCCCGGGTCGGCGGGCCCGCCGAAGCCAGCGACGAGACCGGGCTGGACGGCGAGGGCACGTCCGGCATCGATGTGGTTGTGATCGGTAGCGGTTTCGGGGGGAGCGTCAGCGCACTTCGGCTGGCGGAGAAGGGGTACCGGGTCCTCGTCGTGGAGGCGGGGCGCCGTTTCACGGCGGAGACGCTGCCCCGCACCAACTGGGATCTGCGGCGATATCTGTGGCTGCCGCAGATCGGCTGCCGCGGGATTCAGAAGATCACGTGGCTGGGGCGGGTGCTCGTCCTGTCCGGGACGGCGGTGGGCGGCGGCTCGGTGGTCTACGCGAACACGCTGTACCGGCCGCTTGACGCGTTCTACACCGATCCGCAGTGGCGGGACATCACCGACTGGCGGGCGGAACTCGCGCCCTACTACGACCAGGCCGAACGGATGCTCGGGGTGGTGGCGAACCCGTCCACGACCTACGCCGACGAGGTGTTCCGCGGCGTCGCCGAGGAGCTCGGTGTCGGTGCGAGCTGCGGGCCGTCCCGCGTGGGGGTGTTCTTCGGGCGGGACGGGCAGCAGGAGCCGGGTGTCACCGTGGCCGACCCGTACTTCGGTGGGGCCGGCCCGAGCCGGACGGGCTGCGTCGAGTGCGGCGAGTGCATGACGGGCTGCCGTCGCGGTGCCAAGAACAGCCTGGACCGCAACTACCTGTGGCTCGCCGAGCGGGCCGGCGCCCGCATCCTCGCCGACACGACGGTGACCGCGGTGCGTCCCCGGCCAGGTGGCGGCTACGAGATCGACATTGTCACGGCACCCGTCCGGGACGCGCGTCAGCGTGCCGCGGCCGGTCGAGACACCGGCCTGGCGGGCTGGTGGCGGCGCCCGCGGCAGCGGCGCCAGCAACGCCAGCGGCGGACGTTGGTCACGGAGCAGGTGGTGTTCGCCGCCGGCACCCTGGGCACCCAGCGGTTGCTGCACCTCGGGCGTGAGCGGGGGGAGCTGCCGGGACTGTCGGATCGGCTGGGGGAACTCACCCGGACGAACTCCGAGTCGATCCTCGGGGCGAGCCGGCACCGCGCGGACCGTCGGGTCACCCAGGGTGTCGCGATCACGTCGTCGTTCTATCCGGACGACCACACCCACGTGGAACCCGTCCGCTACGGGCGAGGTAGCAACCTGATGGCCCTGTTCAGCCTGCCCATGACGGACGGGGGCGGCCGATGGCCGCGCTGGCTGAAGGTGCTGCGAAAGATCGCCATCCATCCCTATCAGGCGATGGCCGGTCTGCCGTGGCGCTGGTCCGAACGGACCATGATCGTGCTGGTCATGCAGGCGCAGAACAACTCGCTGACGGTGCGTCTGCGCCAGGGCCCGCTCGGGCTACGGTGGCTGAGCAGCGGGCAGGGCCACGGCGAGCCGAACCCGTCCTGGCTGCCGGCCGGCAACGACGCCGCCCGCCGGGTCGCCGACCGGATCGGCGGGCATCCGCGCGGTTTCATCGGTGAACTCGTGGACGTCCCACTGACCGCGCACATCCTCGGCGGTGCGGTCATCGGCACCGACCCCACCCAGGGCGTGATCGATCCCTACCACCGGGTGTTCGGGCATCCGGGTCTGCACGTGGTCGACGGTGCCGCCGTCACGGCGAACATCGGGGCGAACCCCTCGTTGACGATAACCGCCCAGGCCGAACGGGCCATGGCCTTCTGGCCCAACCGGGGCGAGGCCGATCCACGTCCGCCGCTGGGTGAGTCCTACCAGCGGGTCGAGCCGCCCGAACCGGCCCAGCCGGCCGTGCCCTCGTCCGCTCCCGGTGCCTACCGGCGGCGACTGCCGTTGTTCGCCAGCACCGACACGCCGGGAGACCGCTGAACGAGCCAGCGGTTCCCGGCGGGTGAGCAGACAGCCGAAGGAAGGTACAGGTCAGCGGGGGCCGGGACGGCTGATCTCGCTGCGCGTGGTGTCCACGCCGGGCATTTCCTCGAGGCTGTTGGACGAGGCGCGCAGGCGATCGTCGAAGCTGCCGGCGGCCAGCGGGCTGGTGCCGGTCGCGGACGTGCCGGTGCCGGACGTGCCGGTGGTGGACGTGCCGGTGGTGGCGGCGCCCGTGGTGGATGTGCCGGGGGTGGACAGCGGGGTGGGGATGGGTTCGGGTTCGGTGCCGAGCGCGTCGCTGCCGCGCTGCGCCAGGTAGCGGCGCGCGGCGACGGTGCCAGCGGCACCAGCGCCGAGCAGGAGGATGGCCAGTGTGCCGCGGCGGCGGTGGCGGCTCACCCGGGCGAGCTTCGTCTCGGCCTTCGCCAGACGCTTCTCGAGGATCTGCTGGGCCTTGTCGGCTTCGAGGCGAGCCTTGGTCTCGGCCGCGACGGCCCGGTGGGAACGCTGCCGCTCGGCGCGGATCTCCGTGGTCGCGCGGGCGCGTTCAGCGGTGAGTTCCGCCCGCGAGCGGGCCTTCTCGACCTTGCGACCGGCCCGGCCGGAGACCTTGACGGCTTTGCCGGCCGCCTTGCCCGCGCCACGCCCGGCCGCCCGCTGCGCCGCGGCACCACCGCGGACGGCGGACCCGGAGGCATCGGAGACGAGGTGGGCGACGCTGGCCCCGGCGTCCCGGGTGGCGGAGGCCGCGGTGCCCGCCGTGTCACCGGCGATGCTCGCCGCCCGGTGTGCGGCGGTCCCCGCGGCGTCGGCGGCGTGGCGTGCGGCGTCCGAGATCCCGCTGACCGGCGCGGTGTCGGTGACGTGCGAGATACGGTCCTTCAGCGTCGTACTCATGGCGTCCTTCCCTGTCTGCCGTGCACAGTGGGCCGTGGGTGGGGTGGGTCAAGATCTCTGTGCAGTGTGCCGTACCCCGCTACCCGCCCTCTCCAACGCGCAGTTGCCTGCCAGGCGTGTCACGCCGTCCTGACCGGCCTGCCGGGGGTGCGTCCACGGGCGTCCGGTGGAGTCAGACGTGCCCGGATGTGGGCCTACCCGGGCGCGTCCGGATGAATACTGAGCGTGGACTCGCGCAACGTGGACGCGCCGGGCGCATACGATCGGGACCGGCCAGGGTGCCGTCTGAGCGGACACCGCACCGACCGGACACCGAACCCGGCCCGAGCAGGCCCGAACTGAACAGACCCGACCTGAAGAGAAGAGAGCCTCATGGCCGAGGAGCTGTACGCGACGCTGCGCACGACCGCGGGGGACATCGAGATCCGTCTGTTCCCCGACCACGCTCCCAAGACCGTTCGTAACTTCGTCGGCCTTGCCACCGGCGAGCAGGAGTGGACCGACCCGTCGACCGGCGAGCGCAAGGCGGGCACCTCGCTCTACAACGGCACGATCTTCCACCGGGTCATCCCGGACTTCATGATCCAGGGCGGCGACCCGCTGGGCTCCGGTCGGGGCGGCCCGGGCTACAAGTTCGCCGACGAGTTCCACCCCGACCTCGCCTTCACCCGGCCCTACCTGCTCGCCATGGCGAACTCGGGCCCGGGGACGAACGGCTCGCAGTTCTTCGTCACGGTGGCGCCGACGGCGTGGCTCACCGGCAAGCACACCATCTTCGGCGAGGTCGTCCGCGGCACCGAGATCGTGGACGCGATCGCCAAGGCGCCCACCGGCGCGCAGGACCGGCCGAAGAAGGACATCTCCATCACCGAGATCGTCGTCGATCGCCGACAGGCCTGACGGGCTGGCGGTCCGGGCTCACACAGGGGTTGTAACGATGGGCGCACCGCCGGAGTCGGCCAGTGAGCCGGGTCGGGACCCGTTCGCGCCAGGCTCCGGCGCGTCACCCCCAGGCCCAGGTGGCCCCGGGGGATCGCCACCCCCCGGCTGGCGGCCGGATGTAGGCCCGCCGCCCGGCCAGCAGGGCTGGACCCCACCCCCCCAACCAGGCGGCCCGGACAGCCCGGGCGGTCCTGGCTGGGGCGGCCCGGGCCCGGGCGGTCCTGGCTGGGGTGGTCCGGGCTGGGGTGGTCCGGGCTGGGGTGGTCCGGGTCCGGGCGGTCCGGGTTCGGGTGGGACGTCCGAGCCGGTGGTGGCGCCGCACTGCTACCGGCACACCGACCGGGAGACGTACGTCAGCTGCCAGCGTTGCGGCCGGCCGATCTGCCCGGACTGCATGCGCCCCGCCGCCGTCGGGTTCCACTGTCCCGAGGAGGGCCGGGGCGATTCGTCGTCCGCGGGCCACAACGGAGGCGCCGGACGACCCGCGCAGCGGGACCCACGCACCGTGCTCGGCGGGCGGGCGGGCCAGGCCCGGCAGGCCCTGGTCACCCAGAGCCTCATCGTGGTCTGCCTTGTCGCCTATTTCCTTCAGGGCGCGCCCGGCCTGAGCAGCAGCGACCGGTACAACGACTTCACCGAGCGCTTCGCGATGAACGGCTACCAGATCGCGGTCGACGACCAGTACTACCGGCTGCTGACCGCGGCGTTCCTGCACGCGAGTGTGCTGCACATCCTGTTCAACATGTACGCGCTGTTCCTGCTGGGCTTCCAGCTGGAGGCGCTGCTCGGCCGGGTCCGCTACCTGGCGCTTTTCGTGGTCGGCGCGGTCGGCGGCAACACGCTGAGCTATCTGCTCGGTGGCCGGGGCACCTTCTCGGTCGGTGCGTCCACCGCGATCTTCGCGTTCTTCGCCGCCTACTACGTGATCGCCCGGCGACTGCGGATCGACTCGACCCAGATCCTCGTGGTCATCGGGATCAACCTTCTGATCACGTTCACCCTCAGCGGCATCGACAAGTGGGGCCATCTGGGCGGCCTGGCCGTCGGCATCCTGGTCGGCCTTCTGTACGCCTACGTGCCGCCCCGCCACGCCCGGCTACAGGCCGGTGGTGTGCTGGGCATCCTCGCGGTTCTGCTCCTGGCGGCGTTGGCCAGGTCCGCCGCGCTCACCTGAACCTGACCTCGGACCGGCGGCTCGGGCGCCTGAGGGTGCTCGTGCGATGCCGCCCTGGGCGGGGTCGGGCGGGGTCGGGCGGGGTGGGGCGGTGGCGCTGGGGGAGTCAGGGGGACCTGCGGCGGATCTGCTCGACGCGCTCGGCGACGGGGGCCGGGTCGGTGCCGAGCTGGCGGCGGGTGAGCAGGATCGGCCCGTCGATCGTCTCGATCTCCAGGGTGCGCAGGTGCACCGCCCGCCGGTTGTGGGTGACGGTGCCGGCTCGTACCGACAGCACGGCGGCCCAGGGCAGCTGGCGGCGGCGTAGGCCGTCCACGAGGGTGAGGCCGCCGGCGTCGACCAGCAGGGTCGGCCGGGCCAGGAGGTCCCGCACGGCCAGGGTGCCAAGGCCGGCGGCGAGCACGCCCAGCAACAGCCGTCCGGCGCCGTCGAGCTGCTCGAGTCGAGCGGCGAGCGAGCCGATCGCGGCGACCAACGCCGCAAGCGTGCAGCCCAGGGCGTAGAGCGCCACCCGCCACAGCGGCGGCGACCAGGACACCGAGCCCACGCGATCGGGCCGGTCGGATGGGTCGGGCGGGGTCACGACCCCACGCAACCACACCCGGGGCCGCCACTGTGACGCGGTCCTTGCGTCGCCCATCCGATCGGCTACTATTCGCAATCTCGTCATGACGCTATGTGTTCATCCTGGGTGGCGAGGTGGGATGGATGCCGTGGGTGGCAGGAGGTTCAGGTGGCACAGGCTCCGGTGCGGCGAAGTGGGGGCAGCCCGTTCCCGCCGATCGCCGAGTACGGGTTTCTGTCGGACTGCGAGACGTCCTGCCTGGTGGCGCCGAGCGGGAACGTCGAGTGGATGTGCGTGCCGCGCCCGGACGCGCCGAGTGTGTTCGGCGCGGTGCTGGACCGTTCGGCCGGCGGGTTCCGGTTCGGACCGGACCGGACCCAGATTCCGGCCGGGCGACGCTACCTGCCGGGGACGAACATCCTCGAGACGACCTGGCAGACCCCGAACGGCTGGCTGATCGTCACCGACTGCCTGGTCGTCGGGCCCTGGCACCGTACCCATCGGCGATCCAATACCCATCGGCGCACCCCCAGCGACTGGGACGCCGACCATGTGCTGCTGCGGCTGGCCCGCTGCGAGCACGGATCGGTCGATCTGAGCCTGGTCTGCGAACCGAACTTCGACTACGGCCGGCACGCCGAGTCGTGGGAGTACGAGGCCGAGGACTATTCGTCCGGGGCCATCGGGCACGCCGGTACCGGCGTCAACCTGCGACTGCGTACCGATCTGCGACTCGGCTTCGACGGCCGCCGGGCGCTGGCCCGCACGACCCTGCGGGAGGGGGACACGGCCTTCGTCGCGCTGACCTGGCGGGCCGAGGATCCGCTGCTGCCGGGTACCTACGCGCAGGCCTGCGAGGCGGTGGAGCGCACCACGCAGTTCTGGCGCCAGTGGCTCTCCCACGGGATGTTCCCGGACCATCCGTGGCGGCGGCATCTGCAGCGCAGCGCGCTGGCGCTCAAGGGGTTGACCTACGCGCCGACCGGCGCGCTGCTCGCGGCTTCCACCACGTCCCTGCCGGAGACCCCGCACGGCGAACGCAACTGGGACTACCGGTTCAGCTGGCTGCGCGACTCGGCCTTCGCCCTGTGGGGGCTCTACACCCTGGGTCTGGACTACGAGGCCAACGACTTCTTCTCGTTCATCGCCGACGTCGCCGAACATGACGACGAGATCCAGGTGATGTACCGGGTCGGCGGTGAGCCGCGCATCGACGAGGAGATCCTCGGCCATCTGTCCGGCTACGAGGGCGCCTCCCCGGTACGGGTCGGGAACGCCGCCGCCCTGCAACGTCAGCATGACGTGTGGGGGGTCGTGCTGGACTCGGTGTATCTGCACACCCGGTCCCGGGACTACCTCTCGGAGCGGCTGTGGCCGGTGCTGGTACGGCTGGTCGAGGCCGCCGCCGCGCACTGGCGTGAACCGGACTGTGGGATGTGGGAGGTCCGCGGCGCGCTACAGCACTTCACGGCCTCGAAGATGATGTGCTGGGTCGCCCTCGACCGCGGCCGTCGCCTCGCCCAGATGCGCGGTGACCTCTCGACCGCGACCCGCTGGAAGGCGATCGCCGAGGAGATCCACGCCGATGTCTGTGCGCAGGGCGTCGACCATCGCGGCGTGTTCACCCAGTTCTACGGCTCGACGGCACTGGACGCGTCCCTGCTGCTGATGCCGCTGCTCGGCTTCCTGCCCGCCACGGACGATCGGGTGAAGGCCACCGTGCTCGCCATCGCCGAGGAGCTCTCCGAGGACGGCCTGGTGCTGCGCTACCGCACCGAGGAGACCGACGACGGGGTGGCCGGCGAGGAGGGAGCCTTCCTGATCTGCTCGTTCTGGCTGGTCTCCGCGCTGGTGGAGATCGGCGAGCTGGCGCGTGCCCGCCAGTTGTGCGAGCGGTTGCTGAGCCTCGCGAGTCCGCTGGACCTCTACGCCGAGGAGATCGATCCGCACAGCGGCCGGCACCTCGGCAACTTCCCCCAGGCGTTCACCCACCTCGCGCTCATCAACGCGGTGATGTACGTGATCCGCGCCGAGGACGCCGAGGCCTACGCCCGCCCGTCCCCGTCCACCTGACCCACCCGCCGTCGACCTGATCCGTTCGCGGTCCCCTGATCCGTTCGCACAGTGGGCGTCGTCGCCTTTCGCCTCAGGGTGAGGGGCTGGACGGCTAACGTGAACGGATGGCCAGCCTGGAGGTAAGGGACAAGCGGGTCGAGGTCGTCATGCGTGGCCTGGAGCGGCTCGGTGCGCTGCGCGGTGACGTCTCCGTGGCGCTCGATGAGGTGCTCGACGTGCGGACGTCGGCGGAGCCGTTCGGTGAACTGCGTGGGTGGCGTCTGCCCGGGACGGGTCTGCCGCGGGTGATCGCGCTCGGTACCTGGCGCTCCCGGGACGGCAAGGACTTCGCCGCCGTCTACCGTGGCCGCCCCGCCGTGGTCGTCGAGGTGCGTGCGGGGGCGGAGTTCCGCCGCCTGCTCGTCGGCGACGAGCACGCCGAGGACACGGTCTCCCGCCTGCGGGCCGCCGTCCTGGCCCGCTGATCACGCCGCACTACCCTGGAACTACGTTTCGCAGTCTCCACGGATTGCCTCGACTTCGACTTCCACAACCCAACGTTCGTCAAGAAGTCCGCTGACGATCACCATCGTGGCGGCCGGGCGGGTGCCCGCGAACAGGTCCCGGTGCACCTTGCCCACAGCATCGGCATGTGCGCCGGAGGTGAGGTACATCCGGGTGCGCACCACGTCCGCGAGGCCCGCGCCGGCCCGGGCCAGGGCCGCCTCGACCAGCTGAAAGCACCGTCGGGCCTGGGTCGCGGCATCTGCTGGCACGCTGCCGTCCGGCCAGACGGGCCCGGTGCCGCTGACGAGGATCCGGTCGCCGACGCGCACGGCGCGGGAGAATCCGATGATCTCCTCGTAGGGCGAGACGCCCGCGATGAGATCACGATTAGTGTTCATGCCTTCACTATCCATCGATCTCACCCTCAAGGGTGATATCCACACTTGTGGACAACGGTTGTGGATAGATGACAGCCGTGCAAGTCGTCAGCTCTTCCCTGGACGCCCCCGAGTCAGCCGGTAGCGACCCCGTCCGCCCGCGTGACAACCCGTTCACGGCCCTGCGGCGGCGGGGTCCCGGCTACCGGCGTGGCGGCGTCAGCGCCACTGGGTTGACACAGCCAGCCCGATGACGACGAAACCGAAGCCGATGAGGATGTTCCAGCCGCCCAGGCTCTCCATGCCCAGCACACCGCCGTTGGAGAAGTAGTAGATGAGCAGGTAGACGATGCCAAGCAGGAACAGAGCGAGGATCAGTCCGCCGAACCACGGTGGCGACGGCGGCTTGCGCCGGGTCTGGTTTCCGCTGGTGGTCGGTGGCTGCTTCTTCGGCTTGCGGCGTCGTGACTCGGGCACGGCGGTACTCCTTGACTGGCCAGGCATGGACGACGCGCGATCGCCCTTCGCGTCGTCCCGTGCGGGCAGTGGCGATCCCACGTTGGGCAACAGCGTAGACAGCGGATCTGTGTCGGCGCCGATAGCCTGCCGAACTGGATCGGCGCGTGGTGCCAACCGGGCATCCACGATGCCCCTGCCCGCGTAGCGTGCGGCGCGAGGACGTTTCCGCGATGGCATCGGAAAACGGCGTGATCGTTGGAATCCACCCGCGTCCCGACGAGCGTTGGAGGGGTTCGGTAGCGCATGGTCACCGCGGCGGGGATCCGGGCGCGTCGGATGGCGACAGCATCGGCCGGGCGCGTTCGGCGAGCCGTGGTCATCGCGTCCGTGCTGTCCCTGGGTGTTCTGCTGGGGGGTGTGACGAGGCAGCCCGGCCGCTCCGCCGATGCGGACGCCTTCGCCGACGCTCGCCTTGGCCCTGGCGCGGCGGCGCAGGTCATCGCCGACGAGGCGCGCCGAGCAGCCACCGAGGCCGCCACAGCCCCCGCCACCGCCCCCGCCACCGCGACGGCGTCCACGCGGGGTGTCCCGCCGACGCCGAGGCCGACGGCGGGGCCCGCGGGGGGGGCCCGGAGGCGCACCATCGTGGACACCCCCGGGGCGCCCGCGGCGGCCCCCCCGGGGCCGGCGGGGCCGGCTGAACCGCAGGTCGCGACCGATCCGGCGTCGACCCCGTCAGAGCGCGAACTCGGCCGGGTCCAGACCGAGCACGAGGGCCGCCTCGCGCACCACGGCCCGCTCGCTGGCCACGAACTCGCCGTCCACCAGGCCGATGACCTGCCCGAAGCGAATCACCGCGGAGGCCTGCGCCGCCCGCCCCCGCACCTTGGCGATCTCGGCCAGGGCCACCGCCCGGCCAGCCTCAAGATCATGCTCGAGGCGGTCCAGATGGCCCTCGAACAGCGTGATCGTCTCCTGCTCGGGGAACTGCGACAGCACCGGATCGGTCGCGGCGTACGCCCGCACGCCCTCGCGTTCGGTCGGATCGATCCGCCCGTCCGCCACCGTCACCAGCGCACATATCGCGACGGCCGCATCGCGGAAGGCCAGTGTCCGCAGTTCCTCGCGGCGGGCGAACAGCTGCGCCCGCAGCGAGGCCAGCGACGGCAGCCGCCGGGTGCCACCGATCGGGTCGAGCCCCCGCCACAGTGGCCACCCCTCGGCCAGCCAGCCGCGCACCACCTCGGCCATCGACACCGGACGCAACCGGGTCGCCAGCAGCACATCGACATCCACCGGCACGAGCGTGTGATCCCCCCACCGTGACGGCGTCGGAATGTCGGCGGGCCAGATCCCCCCGAACAGCACACTCAGCACATGGTCATCGCCCTGCACCGGGGCCCGGCCCGACACGCTCCCGTCATGTTCGACCGCGCCGACGAACTGACGGGACACCACCCGTGGCCCCGCGAGCCGTCCGACCAGCCGTTCCAACGCGTCATCGGCCGACTCGTCACCGTGCACGGGGCCGCCGGGCAGCACGTGCCAGGCGTCATCGGGCGGTCGGGCGAGCAACACCCGGTGATCGATCCGCAACAACAGGCGAACATCGAGTCGAAGAGCGGTCCGTAGCGGCATACAAGGGCCTCCCGGCGACACACAGCACAGTGGGTCTCTCGCTCCCCGCATCATCGCGCAGACGTGCCGACAACCACACACAGCGGTGCGTCCGGGTCATCCGCCCAGCCGGGATGTCCGACTCGTGCGGGCCCGCGCCACCCCTTCGCCGCCTCATCGCCACCGCGACGCTCGGGCCGGTACCAGCCGATGGGAGCGAGCCCTCGACCGTGGGAGTGGCACCCGAGTGGTGGAACTGTCGCAGGTGAGCCGTAGCGTCGGGATGTACTGTTCGTCCACCTCGACGCTGCCGCCGGCCCGCGCGTGCGCAAGCACGCGGGCCCGCCCGTGGTCGAGGTGCGTGCCGCGATGAGGTGTTCGTGAACAAGTTCCTGCTCAGCGTGCACGTCCTGGCGGCGATCGTGGCCATCGGCCCGGTGGCGGTGGCGGCCAGTATGTTTCCCCCCTCGGCCCGCGCCGCCCTCGCCAACCCCGGCGATGCGCACGCCACGGCCGTCAGCCGTGTGCTGTACCGGATCTGCGGGGTCTACTCGGCGGCCGGCCTGATCGTCGTGCTGTTCGGCTTCCTCACGGCCCAGGGCCTGGGCATCCTCGGCGAGGCCTGGCTGATGGTCGCCATCGCGCTGACCGCCCTCGCCGCCGGAGTGCTCGCCTTCGCCGTCCTGCCCGCGCAGCGCGACCTGATGGACGAGATCACCGCCGCCAGCATCGGTGGACCGGTCGACGCTCAGGCGCTCGACGCCGGGCGGATCACGGACGCGACGGTACCGGCCGACGACGCCCCCACGTCGGAGGCGGCCGCCGTGACGAGTACGGCCGCCCTCCCGAGTGCGGGTGAGGTGGCGGGCGCCGTGGCTCGCAGCCGGCGACTCGCGATGAGCGTCGGCATCTTCAACCTGCTGTGGGTCGCCGTCACCGTGCTGATGATCATCCGCCCGGGGTCCACGACGAACGTCTGAGCCGGCGGTTTCCCCGTCGTGGCAGGCATTCTGATGCGATGATCGCCTCAGCGGCCGCGGCGTGACGCGGCGTGACGCGGACCAGGCGAACACGGGGGAGACACCGGTGGGGCAGGCTCTGGACATCGTCCGACAGGCGCTGGACGCGTTCGACGGCGGCGACGTGCCGGCCGCGCTGGCGCTCATGCACGAGGATCTGGTGGTCGAGGCACCCGGTGGGGTGCGCGTCGAGGGCCGGGAAGCCGGCGCCGGCTACAGCGCCGCGTTCCTCGCCGCCTTCGACGACGTGGACGTCGACACGCACATCCTCGCCGAACAGGGCCAGCTCGTCGTCGAGGAGTACACCCTGACCGCCACCCACACCGGCCCCCTGCGGGAAGCCGACGGCAGCGAGCATCCGCCCAGCGGCCGGCGGATCACCCTGCGGGTCGTCGAGGTCTACCGGGTGGAGGGCGGGCTGATCGCCGAGAACCGGATCTACTACGACCAGACCCGTCTGGCCCGCCAGCTCGCCCCCACCCTCTAGCGTCGTGCACACCGACGGCGGGTCGATGTTCGGCGGCTGATCGTCCGGGACATACTCCATCCGGAACCCGGCAGACCGGACACACCGGTCGGACGGCTGCCGGGCGGACCCGGGGGATCGGTGGAGGGCAGGACATGCAGTTCGACGACGAACAGGTCGATGCGTCCGAGCTGGACGACCAGCGCGGCGGAGGTGGCGGCCTGGGGCGCGGCGTGGCCTTCGGCACCGGCGGTGCGGGCATCATCGGCGTGGTCATCTACCTGCTCGTCACGGTGCTCGGCGGCGGGTCGGGTACCTCGACGTCCGGCCCGGCCCTGTCGCAGCCCGGCGGCGGGACGTCCGGGGACGTCGCGACGCGCTGCAACACCAGCGGGGCGATCAACACCTATGACGACTGTTTCGTCCTGAAGGCGTTCAACGAGATCAACGAGGTGTGGGCGGCGCAGTTCAGCCGCTCCGGCCAGACCTACACCAAGCCGCGCCTGGTCTACTTCTCCCAGGCCGTGCGCACCGGCTGCGGAACCGCGTCGTCCCAGGTGGGCCCGTTCTACTGCCCGCCGGACCGGCGCGTCTACATCGATCTCGGCTTCCTGGCCCAGCTGCAGAAGGAATTCGGCGCGCAGGGCCGCTACGCGCAGGCCTACATCGTCGCCCACGAGGTCGGCCATCACCTGCAGACCCTGACCGGCACGGAGGCCCGGGTCCGCCAGGCACAGCAGGCGAACCCATCCCAGGAGAACGCGTTGAGCGTGCAGCTCGAACTCCAGGCCGACTGCTACGCCGGCGTGTGGAGCACACTCGCGAACACCGGCGGCAACGTCACCATCGGCGAGGCCGAACTCGACCAGGCCCTCGGCGCCGCCCAGGCCGTCGGCGACGACCGCATCCAGGCCCGCGCCGGCGACGTCAACCCCGAGACCTGGACGCACGGCTCCGCCCAGCAACGCCGCGACAGCTTCCTCACCGGCTACCGCGGCGCCACCATGGCCTCCTGCGGCACCGTCCCTCACACCTGATCACCGCCGGCACCGGCCGGCCGCGCGGTGGCCGGCAGGTGCTGGCGACATCGAAAAGCGCGCTGTTCGCGGCGAGTGCCCGAACGCCGACCTGACCGAACTCGATTCGACAGCGCCTCCCGCGGTAAGATCGCCCAGTCCAAATCACGACGGATGCCGGATGCTTCCTGGAAGTCCAGCTCACAAAGCGTCCTCCCCACTCCCGTGGGGGTGATCCGACCGAGACGGCGTTGCACGCGGCGAGGTTGATGTCCTCCCCACGCCCGTGGGGGTGATCCGACTGACGAGTGGTGCAGCTCCCTGCCCGTCTCACGGGATGCTGTTTGTTTCGGAACGGCGGGCTTGGAGATGTGCGGCGACAGCGTGCAGGGCGGCGGTCAAAGCGGCGCGGATGTGAGGGTCCTCGACCAGCCCGTCGGCGCCGATGGCGTCCCGGGCGATGGGGATGTCGGCGCAGGCCTCGGTGATCAGGTCGACGGTGACGTAGCGCAGCACGGTGGCCAGTTCGGCACGTGCGCCGGCGCCGCGGCCAGGTGCGGCGACGTTGATCCAGGCGGCGGGCCTGTCGTAGAGGTCGCCGGTGCCGACCGTCCAGTCCAGCAGGTTCTTGAGGCTGCCGGGTAGGGCCCCCGCGTACTCCGGCGTACAGAAGACCATCGCGTCGGCCGTGGCGATCGCGGCCCGCAGGTCGGCGACGGCAGGGTGGGGGGCGTCATCATCGGCATCCGGGGTGAACGCCGGCAGCTCCATCAGCCCGTCGTACAGCTCGGCTGTCACGCCCTGCGGTGCCACCGCGGCGAGGGTGCGCAAAGCCGCGGTGTTCGTGGACGCGTCCCGGGTGCTTCCCGAGATCAGTAGCAGACGCATCTGGCCCATGGTCACATCCCTATCATCCACAGTGTCGGGTTGTGGCCAGGTGGGTCGCGATGACGGCGGAGCGGCATGCGGCGAGCTCCCGCGACGCACAGTCTTGGGACGGATTCCACGCCTGCGGATATGAATCCTCGCGGGATGAAAGAAACCGGAGAGCGGCAGTTCGGTCGCTGTTGCTGGCGAGTGCTGTTGAGAAGCGCAATGGCGCCCTGGCTGTCGTGCGTGGCCCTGGAATGTGGCCTGCCAGCGTCGCGGCGGTGACTCCACGGCCGTGCAGAGGAGAGGAGGGGGCGGGGAGTGGACCGGGAGCGCGGGTGGCCGGGTTCGGGGCCGAGCTGTCCGGCATGATGAACGTCCGTGACCGTCACCACGGCAGCCTCCCTGACCGGTTCTGCGTCTGACCTCAGGGAAATCCTCGCCGCCTACGATCTTGGGCCGTCGCCGCAGGCCCGGCTGCTGCATCTGTCGGAGAACGCCACGTTTGAGATCACCTCGGGGGAGGCTGACGGGCCGAGCGATACCACGGCCCTCTCGGATGGGTGTCCGGGGCCTGGCGGTGATCGTCGATGGGTGCTGCGGTTGCATCGGCCCGAATATCATGATCGTGCTGCTGTTCACAGCGAGCTGGCCTGGATCTCCGCGCTCCGGCGCGACGGCGTCGTGCGCACGCCCGCGGTGATTCCGACTCGTTCCGGTGGCAGTGTGGTCACGTTTCTTCGCCCGCCCGCGGTGGACCCGGCTGTTCCGGCCGGTTCCGGTCGGAACAGGGAATCCGAGGCTGTCGATGTGCGGCACGCGGTGCTGTTCGAATGGGTGGCGGGCCGATCGCCGGAGACATTGGAGCCCGCGGCCCTTGTCCGGGCGTTCGCGCAACTCGGCGGGATCGCCGCTCGTATGCACCTGCACGCTCGGAGCTGGGAGCGTCCACTTTCCTTTTCTCGCTTCTCCTGGACCTGGGAGACCATGCTCGGCCGGGACGGACGGTGGGGCAGCTGGTCGGCCGGTCTCGCGGCCGCGCTGACCGGCGGCCCTCCCACAGGGTCGGAAGCCGGGATAGGTGGCCCCGAAGGGGTCGGCGGCGTGCTGCGAGAAGAAACCGAGCTGTTGGAAAAGGCGGTGCGGGAAACGTATCGTCGGGTGGTCGAGTATGGGACCGGCGCGGCGCGGTTCGGTCTCGTCCACGCGGACATGCGGCTTGCGAACCTGCTGATTCCGGATGTCGCGTCTGGCGATGACCGTGCCGATGATGCGAACGGCGAGGTGTGTGTCATCGATTTCGATGACTGTGGGTTCGGGTGGTATCTGTGGGATCTGGCGGCCTCGCTGTCGTTCATCGAACACCTGGACGTGGCCGGAGACCTGACGGACGCCTGGCTGACGGCGTACCAGCGTCAGCTGCCACTGACGGCCGATGACATCGAGATGATTCCGACGTTCGTGATGATGCGCCGGTTGCTGTTGGTGGCGTGGCTCGGCACCCATCCGCATTCCGACGCGGTGGCGAGCCGCGCCGAGTACGCCCGTGACACCTGCACCCTCGCCGATGCCTACCTACGTGGACGTCTGCTCGCCTGCTGAGAGGAACAGCCGTCGGCGGACAGCGGGTCCCTCACGGCCGGGGCGACGCGGCCGTCGGTGGGACGTGGCTGGGTCGCGGGGCTGTGCGCGTCAGCGCAGGTTGAGGGGGGCGGAGAGGACCTGGGTGGCCTGGGTGGCGGTGAGGCGTCCGGTGGCGACCAGCCGGTCGAGGACGTGGCGTTGGCGGGCGCGGGCGGCGGCGAGATGTTCGTACGGATCGTAGGCGGACGGTGCCTGGACGAGGCCGGCGAGCAGGCTTGCCTGGGTCCAGGTCAGGGTGCCCGGCGTCTGGCCGAAGTAGCCGGCGGCGGCCGCGACGATGCCGTAGTAGCCGTGGCCGAAATAGACGGTGTCCAGGTACATCCGAAGAATCTCGTCCTTGGAGTAATGCGCGTCCAGTTTCACGGCGAGGGCGGTCTGCTCGATCTGGTCGATCGTGTCGCGCCGTCCGCCGGTGTAGAGAAGTTTCACGAGTTGCTGGTCGAGGCTCGCACCGCCGCGGTCCGGGCCGCCGAACAGCGGCTGGGAGAGGCCACGTATCGCGCCGAGGGGATCAATGCCCTGGTGGGAGTAGAAACGGCTGTCCTCGGTCGCGATCAACGCGGCGACGAGTCGGCTCGGCAGCGCCCCGCTGAGCGCCCGTGCCCCGTGCTCCGCGGCCTGCGCGTCGACCCGGGTCCGCGCGTCGGCGACGGACGGCGTGACACCGAGGAGCACACCGAATCCGAGCAGCGCCGCCAGCCCGCAGGCCAGTGCCGTCAGCAGCAGCCGGCGCAGCACCCGCACCCATCGTCGGCCGGGGCGTCGACCAGAGTACGAGGCGGTCTCGACCTCCGGCTCGTCCAGCTCGTCAGGTCCTGTCGTCCCCTCGGGATACCGGATGTTCTGAGGCTCGGTGTTCTGGGGCAGGACGTTCTGAGAAAGGGTGTTCTGGGGCAGGGTGTCGCGGGTCAAGCCGTACCTCCTGCCTGCGGTTCGCCGGCTGCGTCGCGCGGGCTGCGCCGTGGTCTGTTGTCAGTGTGTCCAGCGGGGATGTGAACACGCTGTGGGCTGTGGTCGCCAGCCCAGCGGTCGTGCACCGCGGCGGTGTGCCGGAATGCGGAAAATCCAGATCTCCGGGCACCTGTGGGCGCTTTTGGGAGAGTTGTGAACAAGGGTGGAAAGGTGTCTTTCGGGGTCTTCTGGCGGCGTGGAGGATGGTCATCGAAAGCGTTCGGGAGATTATCCACGACGGCATAGGGGTAGCCTCCCTGGGCGCGCTCTGGATGGTGTCCTGCCTGCATTGAGCTGAGGTGGATGGCTGTCGGTGCGCCGGTCGAAGGGATGGCGATGAAGGTTGCCAAGGGCTTTCGATATCTGTTCCTGACGGTGCTCCTCGCTTTCGCTGGATTCCTTGCCACCGCGCCGGTCGAGGCGGCGCCACCGGCGTCCCCGTCCACACCGGCGCCGACGGCTTCGCCGTCCAGTGGCGCACCCTCGGGGCCGGTGGGCAGGCCGCACGCCGACAAGCCTCCGGTAGACAAGCCGTCGGTGGCCGGGCCGTCGGTGGCCGGGCCGTCGGTGGCCGGGCCGAAGCCGGTGGAGCGCCATCGGGATCGGCACTGGATCTGCCGGCCGGGTTACTGGGAGCCGGGTTACTGGATGCCCGGGTTTGTCTGGCACGGGCGTGCCTTCCCGAAGGAATGGCACGACCGGACCTGGCATCCGGCGCAGTGCTACTGGGTCTTCTGATAGACGGACGCGGCAGCCGTGTGCCGAGGGCCCGGTCCCGTCGGGACGAGCCGTCGGCACACGGCCAGCGGTGCTGTTCGGCGACGGTGCTATTCGGTGGTGACGGTGCGGCCGCAGCGGGGGGTGGCGGACACGGGGGTGAACGTGGCGCCGTCCTTGTTGACCCGCAGGTAGTCGTAGCAGGCGGTGGCGGCGGCGAGGCCCTTCGCGGGGTTGATCGGGGCGAGGAGGAGGCCGCCGGCGTCATAGTGGTCGAGGGTGCGCAGCGCGGTGAGCAGGGCGGCGCGGGTGGGACAGTGGCCGGCGGCCCGTACCCCGGTGAGCAGCAGGTCGGCGCTGATCCAGCCGATCAGTGCGTTGCCGTCGGCGAGTGTCGCCGCCTGCGGTGCGTAGGTGGTGAGCGCGGTGCGGAAACGCTGGTGGGCGGGGGCCGCGAGCTCGAACGGCGCGTAGTCGACGAAGGTGTAGACGCCGGCGGCCCTGGTCCCGGCGGCGGCGAGTTCCTTTTTGCTGTAGGTGGTCTGGTCGCCGAGGATCGCGGTGAGGCCGAGGGCGGCGTTGTGGGTGGCGGTGGCGATCGCGTAGAACGTCTGCGCGGGCACGAAGGCGATGACGCTGTCGGCGTCGGCCGCGCGGATCTGCTCGACGAGCTTCTCGCCGTCCAGGGGTCCGGGCGAGACGAGCAGGGACGCGGCCACCCGCATCCCGGCGGCGCGGGCGCTGCGCTGCGCGGCCGCCGCCATGGCCTGGGTGCCGTCGGACAGTTGCACCGCCACCGTCGCCACCCGCCGCGCGCCGCGACTGTAGAGGAAGTCGCCCCAGCCGCTGGAGGCTGGTGACATGCCCATCGGACGGGAGTAGCTGAACACGTTCGTCCTGGTCGCGGCGCCGGGATCGCTGACGTGGCCGTCGACGACCGGTACCGCGGCGGCGGCCAGTTCCGGCGCGCCGCCGACGGACGCGGAGCTGAACCGCAGGATGCCGAGGGCGTCGCCCGCGCCGGTGAGGCTCCGTCCGGCGGCGGCGTTGCGGGTGGGGATGCCGTGGTCGTCCTCGATGCGGTAGGTCAGCCGGCGCCCGTCCACGCCACCGAGGGCGTTCTGCTCGCCGAGGCGGGCATCGACACCGGCGCGGAACTGGGCGCTCGGATCCCCGCCTGTATCGCCGGGTCCGCCCGAGGGCGAACCGGAGTAGACCATGCCGAGGCGGATGGTGTCGCGGTCGACGCCGGGCGTGGTCGCGCATGGGTACCCACCCTGCGCGACCTGCCGCAGCAGGCTCTTGGTGACCGCGGTGTCGCCTCGGCCGCCGGGCTGGCCGGCGTCGCTGGTCTCGTGCGCGCCGCAGCCGGTCACGGCGACCAGCACGCAGGTGATCACGGCCCTGGCCGCGGCGTGTGACCGCCGGTGTCGTCTCATGTCCCCCACCCGTCCGTGTGCCGGTCCTGCGCCCGTTGTTCGGGCGTGCCGCGTTCGCCGTGGACGGACGGCCTCACCGAAATCCGGAAACCGGCCCGAAAGTGGGATCGGGCCGGCGAGGCCACCTCATCGCACGGCCGATCGAGAGGCAGCACACGGTAACTGGCGGCCTTTTCGGACGACTACGCGGAGACGGCTGCGGAAAAGGGTGCTACGCATTTCGGGTGGGGCCGGGTGGCGGTATCGAGAGTTCCGGGAACTCTCCGTGTGCAGAACACTCCGGGGTTCTCCTCGATGATGTGAGTGGGCTCACGAAGAAGCGGCTACTTGCCCCTTGTCCGGACGGCCCACGGGTGGATTGATCATTCGGGTGATCCGGATGGGGGTAATGATTATGCCGGATGGGCATGGCGGGATTCCGGCTTCGCCGACCGGTCACATCGGTTCGTGCCGCCGGAAACAGTGACAGATGGTTACCGGCGCAGGTCGGTGGGCCGCGGTCAGCGGCTACCCGACAACGCCGAAAACTTCTGGATATCGGCTGGCGTCGGGTGGGGCAAGACAACCACCACCGTCGGGCGACGCGCCGCCGGCGGCTACGCGCCGGTGAAGCGGGGCTCGCGGCGTTCGGCGTGCGCGTGGGTTCCCTCGGCGAAATCCGCGGTGTCCCGCAGGACCGCCTGCTCGGCGGATTCGCGGGTTGTCACCGCCTCGATCGCCGGCAGCAGGTCGGCCCACATGGTCGCTCGGATGCTGCGCACCGCCAGCGGTGCCGAGGCGGCGATGGCACGGGCGTGTTCGATCGCCGCCTCACGCAGGTCGACGGCGGCGACGAGTCGGTCGGCGAGGCCGATCGCGAGCGCCTCGGCGCCTTCCACCCGTCGTCCGGTGTAGAGCAGATCGAGGGCCTTCTGCCGGCCGACCACCGCCGGCAGCGTCACCGAGATGCCGAAGCCCTGATGCAGGCCGAGGCGGGCGAAGTTCGCGACGAAACGGCTCTCGGGCGTCGCGACCCGAAAGTCCGCGGACAGGGCGAGCCCGAGGCCGCCGCCGATCGCGGTGCCCTGGACCGCGGCCACCACCGGGATCGGCGCGGCGAACAGACGCAGCGCCGTGCGGTAGAGGGCCGGTGCGCCTTCGTCGGCGCTCAGCGGGGCCGCCGAACTCGCCCCGGTGAAGTCGGCGCCGGCACAGAAATGCCGGCCGTGCGAGGCCAGCACGATCGCGCGGACGTCACCGTCGGCGGCGAGCCGCTCGTAGGCGTCGGCGAGGGCGTCGATCAGGTGCACGTCGAAGTAGTTGTACGGCGGCCGGCGAAGCTCGACGACCGCGACGTGGTCGGGCCGGGTCTCGACGGCGATGTCCGTGACCGCGCTCATGAGCTCCTCCGAGATCGGGCTGGCGCGGCCGTCCGACGGTACCGGCCACCCGGTGCTTATACCGCACCCGGTGCTTTGCCGTCCGTGCACCTGACCGATTCGCCCATTTTTCATAGGTCTGGCGTGGGAAGCTGAATCGGCGCAAGAATTATCCGGATAGATGTCCGATGCTTTGTGGAGGTGCGGGCGGTGGTGGCGCGGCGCTCCCGCGGACGCTGTTGTCCCAAGGGTCCTTCGGGACCTGTCGACGGGACGTTGTTCCTGTCCCGTTGAGTCGTTCGGCCGGCATTCTGGAGGTCGACCGTCCCGATCGGTTTAATCTGCGGTCCCACGATCGATCAAAGGAGATCATCATGGACGGCTGGGCGGCATCGACGGCATCGACGGCATCGGTGACTGCGGCGTCGACGGTGCTGGCCTTACCGTATCCGTCGGCGGGAGCGACCAGTTCCGCGAGGCCGGCCCGACCGGTTCGCCCCGCGTCGACGCCGGCCGACACCGGCCTTGGGGGAGTGCTCCCCGTGGGAGCGCCGGCGGCGGGAACGGTGCCAGCGGAAACGGCGCCGGGGGGAATGGCGTCCGGTGGGCCGGGGGGTTGGCGGCCGGTGTGGGAACTCGGTGATGATGCTGCGCTCGCGCCGGTGTTCGCGAGTATGGCGGGGGATCTGGTGCGGGCGGCCGGCATCACCCCGATGCATCGGGTGCTCGACGTGGGCGCGGGTAGCGGTAACGCGGCGCTCGCGGCGGCCGAGGCCGGCGCGGACGTGGTGGCCTGCGATCCGGTGTCGGCACTGCTCGAACGCGGGCGTGCGGTCGCCGACGCGCGCGGGCTCAGCCTGGACTGGCTACCGGCCGACGCGCAGCGGCTGCCCTTCGGCGCGGACACGTTCGACGTGGTGCTGTCCTGCGCGGGTGTGATGTTCGCGCCCGACCAGGCCGCCGCGGCCCGCGAACTGGTGCGGGTGTGTCGTCCGGGCGGCACGATCGCGGTGGCGAGCTGGACCGCGGACGGAGCGATGGGCCGGCTGTTCGCCCTGCTGGAACGGTACGCCCCAGCCCGCACCGACGGACGGGTGGCGGCGCCGACCGCCTGGGGACATCCGGCGAGGGTGCGGGCGCTGTTCGCCGGTGGTGACGTCCGTCGGCTGAGCACCCACCATCGCACCGCCCGGCTGGACTACGGCGGATCGCCGGCGCAGTGGTGCACGTTGTACCGCGCATATTTCGCGCCCATCATCGAGGCATATGACCGGATCGGGCCGAACCCGAAACGCATCGCCGCCCTGGACAACGCTTTGCTGCGATTCGCCACCGACGAGTATCTTGGCCCGCTCGGCGGCCCCGGACGCTACGAGTTCGAATACCTGCTGCTTCTCGCCGAGCCGCGATGACACCTGCCCGGCGGCCACGGCTGTCCGGCGGCCGGGAGAGCGGTCAGGCCGAGGGCGAGTGGTGTGGTCGCCGGGGCGGACGGCCACCAGACGGCCTGCGGTGCCGCGTCCGGTCACCTCCACCCGGTCGTCGCCGGCACCGGTGGTGGTTGCGCCCCCGATCGGGATCTGGCGGCCGGAGCGCCACAGGAACGCGCCCTGGGTCGGGCCGGACGCGCTCACCAGCACCCGGCCGGCGTTGTTGACCGCGATCGCGCGCGAGCCGTGCAGCCCGGGCAGGGTGCCGAGGTCCTGCGGGCGGGTGCCGCGCCAGCGGACGGCCCGGGTCGTCCGGGCGTCGGTGGTGCTCCAGCCGACCACCAGCCCGGTGGGGCTCACGGCCAGCGCGCTGCTGCTGCTGCGGCGGCCACCAGCTGCTGGCTGCCCTCGAGGAAGGTCACCCGGCCGCGCCACCACACCCCACCGGTGGAGCTGTAGGAGCCGTCGTTCCAGACGCCGACGAACAGCCCGGCCGCGTTGCCGGCGACCAGCGTCCCGTAGCCACCGGAGCGCGGGCCGGGCACGACCATCGGAGCCAGCGGGTCACGGACCGAACCGTCCGCCGCTCCCAGGTCGGGTGGTTCCACGTCCGGTGGGCGGGGCGAAGGCCGGCTCGGGCTGGCGGATCCGCGAATCCAGGGCGTCTACCAGTGATGATTACTTTTAGGATTTGAATAGTGACTTTTAGTGGATGGAGTGTCAATGGCCGACGTGGCTCGGCGCGTCACGATCCGGGTGCTGATGGTGACAGTGGTGGCGCGAGGTGGTCCGGGTGAACCGGGCGGGGCGATGATGCGTGTTGGTGGGCATGCATGCGCGGCGGCGAGGGCGCGACGGCGGGCCGGAGGTCGAGGACCCCGCCGCCGAGTTCGTGCGCGCCGTCTACACCGAACACGGCTCGGCGCTGCTCGCGTTCATCTCCCGGATGACCGGTGACCGTACGAAGGCCGAGGACGTCCTGCAGGAGACGCTGGTCCGGGCCTGGCGGCACGCCGGCCGGCTCGACACCGACGAGCGGCCGTTGCGACCATGGCTGTTCACCGTCGCGCATCGCATCGTGGTCGACGAGCATCGGGCGCGGCGGGCCCGACCGGCCGAGGTCGGACCGGAACACCTCGAGTTCCTGTCCGCGGGCAACGAGCTGGACCGCGCGCTGGAGAGCTGGCAGGTCGTGGAGGCGTTCCGGGCGCTGAGCGCCGAGCATCGGGCCGCGCTCGTCGAGACCTACTACCTGGGACGCTCCGTCGCCGAGGCGGCCGTGAACCTGGGAATCCCGCCCGGCACCGTCAAGTCCCGGGTCTACTACGGACTGCGTGCGTTACGGCTGGCACTCGAAGAACGGGGGTGGGCGACATGAGCAGCGACTGCGCAGCCCCCCGCATCGCGCTGGGCGCCTATGTACTGGGCGCCCTGGAACCCGCGGACCGCGCCGCCGTGGCGAACCACCTGGGCGACTGCGCGGAGTGTCGCGCGGAACTGGCCAGTCTCGCCGGCCTGCCCGGCCTGCTGGCACGCCTGCAGCTGGCCGACGTGGTGGAGCCCGACGAGCCCAGCAGCACCGACCTGGACATCGCCGCCATCGTCGACGCGGTCCACCTCGACACGGCCCACCTCAACGCGCGGACCCACAGCGACCCGCGCACGGACGGGGCGGCCTCCGCGCCGGACGGGTCCGACGACCCGCGGACCGCCGCGGGCACGGGCCAGGACCAGGACCAGGGGCCGGATCAGGGCGCGCGGCCGGATCAGGGCGGGTGGCCGGGGCATGGTCAGGGCCCGAGGCATGGCCGGCAACCGGCCCGGGCGGCTCGTCCGGTTGTCGAGCCACGGGCGGGGACCGACACCGAGATCACCCGGCGGGCACTGGCGTCGCTGCAGCGGGCCCGTCGCCGCACGCGCCGCCGGGCCGTGCTCGCGTCGGCGGGGCTGCTCGTCGCGGTCGTGCTCGCCACGGTCGGGATCACGGTCAGCGTGCACTCGAACGGCGACTCGCTGACGGTTCGTCCACCCGGGCGGATGTACACCGGCGCCAGCACCACCAGTCAGGTCGAGGCATGGGTGTGGGTCGCCGCGAACCCGGCTGGCAGCGCCTTCACGGTGAAGGTCGCGAACGTGCGTCCGGGCAGTCACTGCACCCTGATCGCCCAGGCTGTCGACGGGCACGAGGAGACCGCCGCGACATGGGCGGCCAACTACGACGGCGACGTGGAGGTGCGGGGAACCGCCGGGATCGAACCGGCGAACCTGGCCCGCCTGCTGATCGTCGACGCGCAGGGCGGGCGGATCGTCGTCCTGCCCGCCCGCGGCGCCTGACGGCTCAGCGGCTCAGCGGCTCAGGGGCGGCGGGGGCCGTTCAGCCAGGGCATCAGCGCGCCGATCGCGAAGCAGACGGCCGACGTGACGATGGTGAGCACGAGGTCGACCAGCGTCGTCGGTGACAGCAACCGGGTCGCCGAGAGAGCGAAGACCCCGAACAGGCCCACCGCGCAGCCGGCGGGGACGAACCGCAGGCCGCGCAGCCACCAGGTCGCGGGCCCGGCGTGCCGGCCCAGCGGGAGCAGCGCCACCGCCCACAGCAGCCCCATCAGCACCAGCAGCCCGACGCCGAACAGTCCGTAGATGGACAACAGCGAACCGTGGACGTTCGCCGTGCCGGACTGACGGGCGACCGCGTGCAGGTCGGTGTCACGCAGGGTCACCTCGACCGGGACGAGGCCGGTGGCGCGGCCGTCCAGATCGCGGATGTCCAGATCGACGGTCCAGTTGGCCGAGCCCTGCGCCGGGACGGTGGTGTGCAGCCGGGTGTCGTAGTCGAAGAACGTGAGACCAAGCACATTTCCAGAAAGCCGCACCGAGTCAATCGGGACGTCGACCCGGCTGAGGTTGTGCACGCCGACCACGACCCGGGCGACGGTGCCGGCGTTCAGGACGAGGTCCCCGCGATCCAAGGCGTGCCCATCCACCGTCACGGCAAGCTCAACACGACCACTCGACTCCGCCCGTGCGATCGACGGGGGCAACAACACGAGCCAACCCAGACAGACTGTCAGGCATATGACAATCAGAAAGCTTTTCTGAACCGCCACCCTCGGCGCAGCCGCGCATTCCACGAGTTCCCCCGACTCTTCCCTGGCTGGGATGCCCCCGACCGGCGTGGTCCATGTTGCCCTAGCCGGGGATCTTCGGCCAGCCTGCTGTTATTCTATGGACCGTCGTATGGGCGGGGCTTCCGCCTCTCGCATCAGGCACGTAACGTCAGGCGCGCACCACGCGTTTTCAACGAGCTGTGTTGACGGGCCGTTATCGCCGTGTTGCCGTTCGCACCCGGGGGGGCGACCTATGTCTGGCCATCGAGCAGCCGGTCGATGGACGGCTCGATCATCACGGTTCGGGGCATCCCGAGGTGATCGGTCGTCGCGTGGTTCCGTCGCTGTCATCTTCCTGAGCGTGCTGCTGCTGTGCGTCGGCACCGGGGTGGCCACGGGGTTGGGCACTCCCGCCGGGGCCGGCGTCCCGATCAGCGCCGCCGCGGCCGGTGATCCCACCAGCGCCGCAGCCACGGAGGGTTCCACCGGGCCGACGCCCGCGGCCGGCGCGGGCGACAGCACGACGGACGGCGCCTCGCCCACCTCCGGCGGCGGGTCGACCACGACCACCGGGCCGCCGACCGACGGCGGCTCCGGCGGCTCCGGCGATGCCGGGTCGCCGACGGGCGGGTCGACGCCGAGCGCCGACCCGAAGCCCGACCCGACGACCCCCGCTCCCACCGCCGGCACCACCAGCCCCACGACCGGCACGCCGTTCACCGGGACGGGCACCCCGGGTACCCCAGGCACGTCGACCCCGACCACCGGCACGTCGACCCCGACCACCGGCACGCCGAGCGCCGGGACCACCTCGCCCGGTTCGGCGAGCTGCTCGCCGAGCGCCTCGGCGACCAGCGCCTGCCCGACCCAGCCAGAGGACTGCCTGGCCAACATCGCCTCGAGCGCGTTCGTGCCCGCCTGCGAGTCCCCCAGCCCGACGGCCTGCCCGCCGAAGGCCACTGTCTCCCGAGTCCCGGTGATCGCCACGAACGGTGTGGTCGCCGCCTCGGGCAGCGCCGCCACGGGTGGGCACACCGACAGCTGCGCGCCGCCGTCGACGGGGCCCGGGCCCTGCCCGTCCGCCACATCGACCCCGGCCGCCTCGGCCGACGCGGACTGCCCTGGGCGATCCTGCCCCAGCACCTCGGCCACCCGCACGCACCGCACCGCCGACACCACCTGCCCCACGGGCACGGGGAACTCGCCGCAGTGCCCAAGCCCGCGGCCAGGCCAGCCGGGCCATCCGGCCAGCGGCGCCGCACCCGCCCCGGCGGCCACCCCGATCTGCGGGTCAGACCCCGGCACGACCGACCACCCCACCGAACAGCCGACCAAGGTCACCTGCTCGGACGGTTCGGTGCGCGACCGCGCCGACCAGTGCCCGCTTCCGCAGCGGTCCTGCCCCGGCACCTCGGTCGGGGTGCCGGTGGGTACCGCCTGCCCGTCCCCGCCGACGCCGACCGCGCCGGTGCCCGTCATCTGCTGGGACGGTTCGCAGCACGCCGCGACGGCCGACTGCCCGTCCGGACGGGTGATGTGCCCGGGCGGTATCTCGGTCCCGCTCGAGCAGACGTGCCCGAGCCCCGAGCCGACGCGGTGCGCCAGGGGAACGGTGCGTGTCCTGGGCGTGTGCACGCCGGTGCGTCGCGCCGGCGACCCGGTGCCCCCGGTCGGCCAGCCCGAGGCGCGGGAGGCGAAGGCCGGTGAGCTGCTGTTCGACCGGACGATCGTTAGCGCCGGCGACACCCTGTTCGCCCGCGGCGCCGGCTGCGATCCGGGCGCCCAGGCAACCCTGACCACCGGCGGTGAACTGGTCGGACGCGCCGTCGCGGACAGGTCGGGCACCTTCGAGACCGTGGTGCAGTTCGCCAGCTTCGAACCCGGGCACCGTCCGGTCGAGGCCCGCTGCGCCGGCGAGAAGCCGTTGACCGCCGGCATCGACATGGTGCTCGTCGCCGCGGACACCAGCGCGTCGGCGACGTCGGTGCTGCTGCCGCTGTTCCTCGCGTTGTCCTTCCTCGCCGTCCACTACCAGATGGCAGCCCGGCGTCGGCGTCGGGGCCGGGTGCGTCGCTGATGGCGAACCCGTCCGCGTCCCAGGCCGCCGAGAGCGACGGCGTCGCCGGCGCGGGCGGGTCCGCTGCCCTCAGCGCCGGAACAGGTGCCGACGGTGGCGACGGCGGGACCTCGGCGCCGGCCGAAGTGGGGCCCTACCGGCTGGTGCGGCGCCTCGGCGCCGGCGGAATGGGCACGGTCTACCTGGGCGAGACCGCCGAAGGCGGCCAGGTCGCGGTCAAACTGATTCGCCCGGACCTTGCCCGGCTCGCCGAATTCCGGTCCCGGCTCAAGCATGAGGCCGACAACGCCCGCCGCGTCGCGCGGTTCTGCACCGCCGCGGTCCTCGACGTCGACATCACCGGTGACCATCCCTACCTCGTCACCGAATACGTCGACGGACCGACTCTTTCCGAGGTGGTGCACAGCCGCGGGCCGCTGACCCCCGCCGAACTGCACCAGCTCGCGGTCAGCATGACCACGGCGCTGATGGCCATCCACCGCGCCGGCGTCGTGCACCGCGACCTCAAACCCTCGAACATCCTGCTGTCCCGGCTCGGCCCGAAGGTCATCGACTTCGGTATCGCCCGCGCGCTGGACAGCGCCACCGTCGTCGGACGCGACTCCGGTACCGACCGGCACCTCGGCACACCCGCGTTCATGGCGCCCGAACAGGCCCGCGGCGAGAAGATCACATCGGCGGCGGACGTCTTCGCCTGGGGTGGTGTCCTCGTCTACGCCGGCACCGGCCGCTATCCGTTCGGCACCGGCCCCGCCCCCAGCCTGCTGTTTCGCACCGTCAACGACCCGCCCAACCTCGAGGGCCTCGACCCGAGCCTGCTCCCGCTGGTCGAGGACGCGATGCGCAAGATCGCCACGCTGCGCCCCGCCGCCGAGGAGCTCTACGTCCGCCTGCTCGACCTACGCGTCGACGTCCCCGTCACCGCCCGCGAGCAGATCCTCTCCGAGGTCACCGCCCTCATCCGCCCGCTGAACACCACACCCCCCAGCACCCCCACCTCCGAACCGGACGCGGCCGGCCACGCCGTGGACGGCGACCCGGCCGGTCCGATCACCCCGATCACCGGCCAGATGCCGCACGACCCGCCGCCCGAGACCCTGGGCACCCAGCCGCTGCCCCTCAACCCCGCCGCGTCCCCCCGCTCGACCGGCACCGGCTCGTCCTCCACCCCTGGCGGCGTTTCCCGGACGGGCGGTGCCTCTCGAACCGGTGGTGCCTCTCGAACCGGCGGTGCCTCTCGGACGGGTGGTGCCTCTCGGACGGGTGGAGCCTCGTCTGCGGGGGAGGCGGGCCCGCCGGCTGGCGGGAAGATTCCCTGGCGTCCGGCGGACCAGTGGACGGGGACCCCGCGCCTTGACGACGGACTGGTCACGGTCTGGGGCGCCGGCGAGGCAGTGGACGCCCGGCGTCTGGGCGCAGCCGCGGCGCGGACGCCCCAGGCCGGCCCGTCGGACCCGGCGACCCTGGCCGACGACGACCTCAGCGACGCCGAGACCGGCATCGTGCCCACCGACCGCCTCAATCGTGTCCGCGACGCCCACCGTGCCCGTCAGGCACGTCCCGGCCAGGCTCCGGCCGACGGCCCCACGTCCCGCGCGGCACCGGCCCGGGACACACCCACCCGCGATACCGCGTCCCACGGGACGTCCGGTCGTCCTACCGCCGACCGCGCTGGGCAGTCGGGGCAGCGTGGCTCGGGCCAGCACGGCCAGGTGGGGCAGCACGGCCAGGTGGAGCGGGGCGGGGCCTCGTCGAGGACACCGGCGGATCGGGTCCGGCGGGGACGGCGCTGGCTGGCACTGGTGGCGGTCGTGCTCGTGGCCGTGCTCGTCGGCGCGATCGTCCTGCTCGAGAGACGGGACAAGGGCGGGGCGGACGTCGCCGACGTCCCGGCCGCCGTCGCCGTCCAGGCGATCACGCGGCAGGCCACCGATCCGGGTCTGGCCAGTCGCCTGGCACTCGCCGCCTACCGCGCCGCACCCACCTCGACGCGGACCCAGGAAGCGATGATCGCCGCGTTCGGCGAGAACCTCCCACCGGTCGCCGTGGACTCCGGCTCCGCCGACATCCGGTCGATGGCGATCAGCCGCGACGGCAAGCTCGTCGCCGTCGGCGGCGCGGACGGCGTCATCACCATGTGGGAGGTGACCGACCGCACCCGACTGCAACGCCGTGACTCGGTCCGCACCACCGGCTGGGTCGACTCGATGACGTTCAACTCCGACGGCAAACTACTCGCCACCGGCAGCGCGGACGGCTCCGTCCGCCTGTGGGACGCGCACGACCCCACCAACCTACGCCGCCTGTCGATCACTCAGCGTCACACTGACACGGTGCGCGCTGTCGCCTTCACCCCGGACGGCAACACGCTCGCCTCCAGCGGCGCCGACGGGACGCTTGCCCTGTGGGACATCACCGATCCCGCGAACCCCACCATCCGCTCACACTTCGAGACCACCACCGGCGGTGTGTACGCGGTCGCGTTCGCACCGAAAGGCGGCATCCTGGCCACCGCCGGCGAGGACGCCACCATCCGTCTGTGGAACATCACCGACGCCGCCCATCCCGTGGGTGGCCTGGTGCTGCGCGGCCACAGCCGGGCCGTGCAGACCCTCGCCTACACCGCGGACGGCGCGACCCTCATCACCGGCGGTGTCGACGCCACCGTCCAGCTCTGGAACGTGGCCAGTCGCGACCGGGCGATCTCCCTGCGCAAGATCCCTGGCCAGCTCGGCGGCGTGACCGCGGTCGCGGTCTCCCGCAGCATTGTCGCCTCCGGCGGTGACGCCGAGGTGATCCGACTGGCCGGCATCACCGACCCCACCGACCCGGTACCCCTGGCGAACTGGCACGGCCCCACCCGTTCGATCACCGCCGTCGGATTCGTCGGCGACAGCGGCGTGGTGCTCGCCGCCGCCCACGACGGCATCCTGCGCCTGTGGGACGCGGACCCCGCCCATCTGGCCACCGGCGCCTGCACCGACCCCGCCAACCGCATCAGCCCCGCCGAATGGTCCACCTTCTTCGGTTCGATGGACTATCGCCCGCCCTGCTGAGTGCGGCATGCGAGATCAGCGTCGATGCCTGAGCTTCGTGGTGACACCGGAACGCCGGCTTTCCGGGGCCGGGCCGGCGGGCATCCCGCCAGCCGGGTTCGGACCAGTCTGGTTCGGACCGGTCGGGTTCGGTCCGACCTGGTTCGGTCCGGTAGGCGGGTTCGCCGCCACGCGCCGGACGGTCCGACGAAGCTGAATCATCCGACCGACACCGGGGATGGCGACGAGCAGTGCACCAGCGACCGCGGAGAACAGCATGGCCACGGCGAGCGGCAGCGTGCCGCTCAGGCCAAGGAACGACACCTTCACATCGTCCAGATTCTGCAGAATGAATATCAGCAGAACGATCAGGACGACTGAGAACAGTATCAGGCTCGTCCATGCCCGACTGGTGCGGGTATGCGGAATATCCGGCCGTGCGGGCGAACCTCCAGCACCGCCGCGCGAATTCCTGGAACCACGGCCCTGGCCGACATCACCAGGGCCCGGACCGGTGCCTCCGAACCTGTTGCCCGCGGGGCCGGGACCCGCGGGGCCGGGCGCGGCAGGCCCTGGGTCTGAGGGGGCGGGATAGGACGTGGCGGCGGGCGGTGCGCCGGTCGGCGGGAAGCCTGGCTGTGGGCGGGTGTTCACGGGGAAGCCGCTCGTCTGGCCAGGTGCCGGTTGCGGTGCGCCGCCCGTGGACGGATGGCTGGGGGGCGGCGTCGTCATGACCTTCGTGTACCCCGTCAGCTTGACAATATCCCGATCGGATGGGCCCATCCGATCGTCGAATCAGTCACTTGTTTCGTCCGAACAGCCACATCACCGAGGAGATTGGCACCCGAACGATCCTGCCGAAACCTGGCGAAGGATTCGGGGCCTCGGTTCCGCACCCGCCCCTGGCCGGATTCGATGACAGTGCCGCGACTGACCGGTTTGCGAATGAACAGGCGCTTTCCGGATTGCGGTGCTGATCGCGGGTGGGGCGTCAGGGGGTGCTGGTGGTGAAGCCCGGTGCCACCACGCCGGAACTCGAGAACGAACCGGTACCAGCGGTGGCGGTGGGGCTCGCGCCGACGGAGCCGAACAGGCCACCATCGGTGGACGGGCTCGGCGTGAGGTCGGTCGGGGTGGGGGCCACGGTCGGCGTCGGGGTCGCGGACGGATCGGGGGTGGGGGCGGCCGTGGTGGGGGAGGCGGTCGCCCGGGTGATGGTGCGGGTGGTCGTGGTGGTGGTCGTCGTCGTGCCCTCGTCGGTGGCGGCGGTCGTGCTGGCGGCCGCGCGGGCCTGCGCGACACGAGCCGGGATCGGGCGGGCCACCAGGTACACGGCGGCGGTGGCGAGGAGGAAGACGATCAGTGCGGCGGTCGAGCGTCGCATGTGGATCGACTGGGCGAAGCGGAGCACGCGTTCGCCGGCGGGCGGGGTCACGATGGCATCCTCACGTGGCGGAGGGCGCGGCCGTGTCGAGGTCCGCGGAGACGGTGATGCCCTCCCGTTTGAGAGCGGTGGAGATGCGGGCCCGCAGGGTTCGTCCGACTTCGAACTGGCGGCCGGGTTGGGTACGGGCGACGACGCGGATGCGGTACTCGTCGAGGTCCAGGCTTTCCACGCCCATCACGGACGGGGCGTCCAGCAGCAGGTCGTGGAGCACCTCGTCGGTGTACGCCTCGACGCCGACCCGGTTGAGCAGATCACTGACGGTCGTGACGTCCGCCGTCGCGGGGATCGGGACGTCGATCACGGTGCGGGCCCAGTCCCGGGACAGGTTGATCACCTGGACGATCTGCCCGTTCGGCGTGGTGACGACCTCACCGCTGGACGTCCGCAGCCGGGTGATGCGCAGCGTGACCTCCTCGACGGTGCCCAGGGAGCCCGTCCCCGGGCCACCGGAGACGTAGAGCCGAACCAGATCGCCGAAGCCGTACTGTCGCTCGGCGATCAGGAAGAACCCGGCGAGCATGTCCTGCACGACGCGCTGCGCGCCCAGGCCCAGGGCCACACCCACGATCGTCGCGGGCGCGACGAAACCGGTCACCGGCACGCCGAACCGTTGCAGGACGAGCACCGCCGTCAGACTGTAGACGAGAACCAGCGCCACCCAGGTGATCACCTGGGCGACGGCGTGGCGATGCTTGGCCGCCTCGGTGCGCACCATCTGGTCCTGGGTGGACTGCACGTCGATCCGGCTGGTGACCTGGTTGCCGATCCAGGTGGCCAGTCGGGTGAGCAGCACTGCCCCGGTCAGCAGCATGACGATCTCGAGGCCGCTACCCCGGGCCCAGTCGGTGATGTCGCTCAGCGGTGCCGTCGCGGTGACGGTTGGCTCCGTCACCGCCTGGATGATCGCGTGCCCCGGCAGGTGGGGTCGAACTCCGCTCACTCACCCGAACCTACCCGCTGTCCGATCGGCGGGTACCCGGCGGAGGTGCCCCCGACCCCGAACATCCACCGGCCCACTGTCACCGATCCGACGCGGTGGTCGACAGGGGGGCCGCGAACCCGCACCATGGGAGTGCGGACGGCGAGGGGGTGCACGCACATGCGGCCAGGCAGATGGGCATCATCTCGGCAGGCACGTGCCTCCCACGCGCAGCCAGGCCCGGAGAGGCCCGAGCACGGGCCCGAATCCGCGCACGGGTCCGGCTTCGGGCTCGGCACCCCGACCGGCCCCTACGACCTCGCCGAGGCCCCGAACGACGGATGGCCGCGGGTCGATCTCGGCTCGCTCGTCGTCCCGGTGCGGCCCGGTTCGACGGTCGGCGTGTCCGGTCGGCGCACCGCCCGCGGTGAGCGTGAGACCGTCGCGGTCGTCGGGCTCGGCCAGATCGAACTCGTCCTCGCCGCGTTCGCCGCACCCCGGTCGCATCCGCTGTGGGGCGCCCTGCGCGCGCGACTGAGCATCTCTTCGCGGGCCATCCTCGCCATCGCCGGCCTGCCCGCCGACGCCGCGGCCGGCCCGGTCCAGGAGACGGCCGGCCCCTGTGGCCCCGAACTGTGCCTTCTCGCCGGCACCGGCGACGAACGCCGGCTCGTCCGGGTGCTCGGGTTCGACGGGCCACGCTGGCTCCTGCGCGCCACCCTCACCATCCCTCTTCCGGACGTCCCGGCCGCCTCGGCCACCTCGGGCGTCCCGGCCGCCGGCAGCCTCACCGGTGATCTCGCGACCGGTCCTGGCCCGTCCGCCGATGTGGAGCGCATGATCTCCGAGGTGCTCCGCCAGGTGATCGTGCTTCGGGGCGGCCGGGCTGTCCCCAGCGGCGGTGCCCTGCCGCTGACCACGGTGGGTGCGTCCGGCGAGTGGCGGGCGAGCGTGCAGCGTCCCGATACCGGCCAGCACCACGAGCTGGATGATCAGCTGGGTCGGGTGCGGCCCAACGGCGCGATCGTCGGGGTGGCTCGGGAGCGCACCCCGCCGGAGGCCACCAATCTCGGTCCCTACCTCACCCGCGACCTGTACACCTGGGCCTGAGCCACCCGCGTCCCACCACGTCCGCACCTGCGACCTGCGCCGGACGCCGCCGTGGCACGCTCGCGTGGCCGACCGGCCCGTGGCCGCAGGGTTGTTCCGCCTGTGGACTCGGGTCCCACGGGGAGTGCGACGAAGCCGTCACGGCAGCGATGCTGACAGGGTCGGTTCCGATCGTGTTGGGAGGCAGCGAATGCTCCGTCACAGCTCGACGCCCGCGCATGTCGTGGTGCGCGACCTCTGTGCCGATTTCGTGACGGAAGATGGGGCCCGAGCGGCTGTCGCGGGTACCCTGCGCTACGACCCGGCCGACCCGTTCGCGGTCGAGCTCATCCTGCGCCCCGCCCGCGAGTCGATCACCTGGATCTTCGCGCGGTCCCTGCTCGCGGACGGCACCCAGAGCCGCGCCGGCACCGGTGACGTGCGGATTCGTCCGAACCGCTCGCACGGACGCGCGGTGGTGACCGTCTCGCTGTCCAGCCCGTCCGGACGGGCCGACCTGGAGCTGCCCCGCTCCGTGGTCACCCGTTTCCTCGCCGAGATCGAGGCCCAGGTTCCCAGCGGCCGCGAGAGTGACTCCGTCGACTGGGACGCCGAGCTGCGCACCCTCTGGCGCACCCCCAACCCCTGACTCCCGCCAGCCCTGACTCCCGCCAGCCCTGACTCCTATGCCTCGATCCCACCGACGATCCGATCTACTGATCGGAGGCATCCGGATTGTCCGGATGGTTTCCGTCCTCGGCATGATCGGCGAGTTCCACGTCTCCGTCGGCGGTGACCGCGGGCCAGGGGGGAATGGGCGGGGGATGGGCGATGCCGGCGTCACGCATGATGGTCTCGATGGTCAGCGGGGCGACGTAGGCGCGGTGCAGCACGGCAGCGGGTTCGCAGAGGTCCAGGTCGACGGGCCGACCGTCACGGGTGACGTAGCGGCGGGCCATGGTGGGCTCAGGCTCCCCGGCGTTCGAGGACGCCGCGCAGCAGGGCGGCCTGGCCGACGTGCTGAAGGTCGTCCGCGACGACACTGATCAGGCGGACGCCCAGGGTGACCGGCGGTTCCCAGCGCCGGTCGACGATCCGGTCGAAGTCGGATTCGGTGAGGGTGGCGAGGTAGGCGACGGTCTGGTCGTGGACGGCCTCGTGGTAGGCCACGAGCAGATCGGGATCATCGACCTGGACCGCGTCCACCTGCGCGGACGTGTGCCCGTAGCCGATGGAGGCGGTGTCGAGCTCCAGACCGAACCGGTCGGCGAATCCCTGGGCCGTCCAGACCTGATCGAGACCGGCGACCTCGGCGATGTGGTCGTCCTGCACCCGGGTGAGATGCCAGATCAGCCAGGCGATCGAGTTCGCCGAGCCGTCGACGCGAACGCCGAGGGTCAGACCGCTCAGCCCGGCGACGCCATCGCGAACCTCGTCGCGCACGCGCCCGAACGCGTCGGCCAGCAGATCGGAACCGTTCATCACGCGGACTCCCTCCCGTGATCGTTACGGCACCGGCGGTACCGGTGTCGATCTTAGGCGTCGACCGGGCGTCCGCGGGTGTGCATCATCGCGTCGATGCCCCGGCCACCACCGTTGCCGGCGGTCAGACCCGCCGTCGGAACGCGCGCACCGCCAGCGGCGCGAACACCGAGACCAGAACCACGCCCCACACCAGCACATGCCAGGTGGGGGTCAGCACCGGGCCGCCGACGAACAGCCCGCGGGTCGCGTCGGCCAGCGACGTCACCGGGTTGACCTTGACGAAGGCCTGCAGCCAGCCGGGCATCGTGCTGGTCTGGACGAACACGTTGCTGACGAACGTGAGCGGGAAGATCAGCGTGAAGCCGAAGACCATCACCTTCTCCGGCTCGGAGACGAGCATCCCGACCAGCACCGAGATCCACGACGCGCACAGCGCGAACAGCGCGACCAGCGCGACCGCGGCCAGGGCCTGCAGGGGGCCGGTCTCGATCCGGAAGCCGAGGATGTAACCGAGGCCGAGCAGGATGCCGATGGCCCACACCTGCTTGGCGAGGTCCGCGAGGATCCGCCCGGCCAGTGGCGCCGAACGGGCGATCGGCAGGGACCGCAGCCGGTCGAACACGCCCTTGGTGAGGTCGGTGTTCAGACCGGTGCCGGTGTTCAACGTGGCGAACAGGGTGTTCTGGACGATCAGGCCGGGCAGCGCGAACGTCAGGTACTCGCTGGTCGACCCGGAGATCGCACCGCCGAACACGTAGGTGAACAGCAGCAGGAACATCAGCGGCTGGACGCTGAAGTCGATCAGCTCCATCGGATTGTGCTTGACCTGGACGAGGTTGCGCCAGGCCAGCGTGCGCACATGGCGCAGCGTCTCCAACGGGCTGACCCGGGCCGGGCCGGGATCGGGCCAGACCTCCCGGTGGGTGGACGACTCGGGCAGCGCGGCGGTCAGCGTGGACATGGCGGTCAGCTCCTGGTAGCCGCGGGAATCCGCGCGGCGGGGTCGTCATCGTCGTGGGTGCTCGAGCGGGCGCCGTCCTCGGACGGGCCCCCGGTGGCCGCCGCGGGGTGGCCACCGTTCGCGGCGGCCGCCTCGTCGGCGGGATGACCGGTGAGGGCGAGGAAGACCTCGTCCAGACTGGAACTGCGCAGAGTGATCTCACCGACGGTGACACCGGCGTCATCGAGGCGGCGTACCACCGCGGGCAGCGCGGCCGGATCGGTGACCCGGGCGCTGACCAGGGTGCCGGTGACCTCCGGATCGACGCCGACCACGGCGGCGACGGTGGACACGACCAGCGCCAGATCGGTCTCCGTGGCCGGGCGCACCGCCAGGGTCTGCGCACCGGTCTGCCGCTTGAGCTCCTCCGGTGAGCCCTGGGCGATGATCCGGCCGTGGTCGACCACCGCGATGTCGTCGGCGAGCTGATCGGCCTCCTCCAGATACTGCGTGGTCAGCAGCACCGTGACCCCGTGCACGCCGACGAGGTCGCGCACCACCTCCCACATCTCGTTGCGGCTGCGCGGATCGAGCCCCGTGGTCGGCTCGTCGAGGAAGAGCAGCCGGGGCCGCCCGACCAGGCTCGAGGCCAGGTCGAGGCGCCGGCGCATCCCGCCGGAGTAGGTCTTCGCCGGCCGGTCGGCCGAGTCGGACAGCCGGAACTCGGCGAGCAGCTCACGGGCCCGCTGCCTGGCCTGCGGGCGGGACAGCCCGAGCAGCCGGCCGATCATCAGCAGGTTCTCGGAGCCGGTGAGCATCTCGTCGACCGACGCGTACTGCCCGGTCAGCCCGATCAGCCGGCGCACCCGGTGGCTGTCGTGGCGCACGTCGTACCCGCCGATGAGCGCGGTGCCGGCATCCGGGCTGATCAGGGTGGCGAGCACCCGCACCGCCGTCGTCTTGCCCGCACCGTTCGGCCCCAGCAGGCCGAAGACGGTGCCGGCCGGCACCTCCAGATCGACTCCGGCCAGCGCCGTGGTCTCGCCATACCGCTTGACCAGGCCGTCAGCGACGATCGCGGGGATCGTGTGTTCGTCTCGAACCGTCATGCCCGCCAGCATGCCCGCCACCACCGACAGTTTTTGACGATCGCACGCCGCGTCCCGCTGCCAGCGCAGATGATCCCCTGACAGCTCGCTGTCAGAGCACGCCCCACGCCCGCACGTCACGCCCCACGCCCGCACGTGTCGGACGTGGGCCGGAGGCTTCCCGGTGGATTCCGCCGGTTTCCCACGGGTGGCGGCTCGTTCCGGCCGGTTCCCGGTCTCGCGGCTGGTTGCATAAGCCTCCGCCGGCATTCCTGGGTCGATGCGCTAGGATGCTATAGTTCCCGAGAAAACTGCTGTTCTTCCGCGTTTCGGACACGGATCGGGGGGCCCGTGTTCCACCAGTGCCGAACGTCTCCATGCCCGCTGGCATATCGTTGGCGGAGCTTCGCCGGATCAGCGAGCTCGCAGGCTCCGGCCAGGCTCGGCGTACGGGTCGGTGTGTTTCCCGGTCTCCGGGCCGAAGTCGCTGTCGGCGCCGTTGTCGGTGTCGGTACGAGGCCGACATGAGTGGCGGCGGGTACGGGCTTGGCCCGAAGGATCCGCGGCAGATCGGGCCGTACCGGGTCGACGGTCTGCTCGGCCAGGGCGGCATGGGCCGGGTCTATCTCGGGCGTGATCCGGTGGGCCGGCCGGTGGCCATCAAGATGATCAAAGATGATCTCGCCACCAACGCCGAGTACCTACGGCGTTTTCGCGAGGAGGCGGCCAACGCGCGGCGCATCGCCCGCCAGCACACCGCCCAGGTACTCGACTTCAACATCGACGGCGGTTCGCCCTACCTGGTGACCGAATACGTCAAGGGTCAGACGCTACGTGATCGGATTCGCCACGGCCAGCCGATCGTCGGCTCCGAACTCGACCAGCTCGCCTTCGTGCTGGCCACTGCGCTGCAGGCGATGCACCAGGTCGGGCTGATCCACCGTGACCTCAAACCGGAGAACGTCATCCTGTCGTCGATGGGCCCCCGTGTCATCGACTTCGGCGTGGCCCGGGTCGCGGACAGCCCCCACGAACCGGACCGGATCTCGACCTTCGTCGGCACCCTCGGGTACATCGCCCCCGAGATCCTGGACTCCAGACCCGCGACGGCGAAGGTCGACATCTTCGCCTGGGGAGCCACCGTCGCCTTCGCCGGTACCGGTCGACCGACGTTCGGTGACGGAGGCTACGAGCAGCGCCGGCACCGCACACTCGGTCAGGCTCCGGACCTGCGCGGGCTCGAAGCGCCGCTGCGGGATGTGGTCGAGCGTGCCCTGCACAAGTCGCCGACGATGCGACCGTCCGCGGCCGACCTCGTCCGGGTGCTCAACGGCGGTGCGGTGCTGGGCGCCGGGCTGGACGAGCCGTCGGCCGGCCACAGTGGTGAACCGCCAGCACGCACGGAACGTGAGCTCATCCTGGAACAGGAAATTCTTCGCAGAATGGGGATGTAGGTGCACGGAGCAGCGCCGTCGATTGTCGCCGCCGTTGATTTCGGCACTTTCGGATCCGGGTATGCGTGGGCGTTGACGAATCTGTCCGGCGGGTATATCCCGAGCCATGACATCAACTGCAACGACCAGTGGCCGGGTGCCGATTCCGGATATCCCAAGAACCGTAGCGCGATTCTGCTGGACGGCCGGGGAGAGACCCTGGCCTGGGGCTACGAGGCGCTCAACCGCTACACCGACGGGGGCGAGCGGGCCGGCGGCTTCGCCGTCGACTTCAAGATGCGGCTGGCCTCCGGTGACGGTCCGGGCGCCGCCGATCCGGGCATGGCACCGGGTGTGGGGCCGGGTGGCGGCCTGGGCGGGCGTGCTGGCAGTGGGCAGGGGAGCAGCCCGAGCCAGGCCGAGGGTGGTCGCAACGAGACCGGTCGGTCGACCGAACACCTCATCGCCGCCTACCTGCACGAGCTCTACATCGTCGCCCGTCAGCACATCCAGCGGGCAGGGTACGGCGACCTGCCGATCACCTGGTATCTCAGCGTGCCCGCGATCTGGAGTGACTTCGACCGGCAGGTGATGCGCCGGACCGCCGCGGCGGCGGGCTTCCCCGCCGATGCGCACCGGTTGTCGATCGTGCTCGAACCGGAGGTGGCCGCGCTGTACTGCATGGCCAGTGAGGCCCGCGCCGGCGGCTTCGGCCCGGTCGGCCCGGTCGGTTCGGACGGCCCGGCCCAGGTCGCCGGGCTGGGTGCACCCCGGCACCGGCCAGGTTCCCGGTTCGTCATCGTCGACTGCGGCGGCGGTACCACCGACCTCGTTCCGCTGGTGGTGCGGGCCGACGGCACCTTCGACCAGATCGGCGTGGCCAGCGGCGACACGTCCGGCGCGAACCGGATCACCCGACAGTTCACGGTCTCCGTGCTGGCCGAGCGGCTGGGGCGCACCACGCTGCTGCGCCTGGTGGAGGCGGAACCGAAGGCCGTCAACGAACTGATGCGGGCCTGGGAGAAGGCCCGCGACGTCTTCGACCTCGCGCAGCGCGCACCGGTGCGCATCGAGCTGTCCATGCGGTTGTGGAAGGCGCTGCCCGGGTCGGCGCGCACGCGGCTCGCCGCCGCGCAGAACGGGGAGAACGAGGCGATCCTGCTGTCCGCGGCCAGAACCCGGGCCCTGCTCGACACGTCGGTCGACCCTATCTGCGACCTGGTGGACGAGCAGCTGAGTCGGATCTCCGAGCAGGCCCACACGCGCGGGCCGGGTGAGCCGGACCCGCCGACGGCGGTCTACCTCGTCGGGGGCTTCGCCAACTCGCGGTATCTGCAGCACCGGCTCGCGGCGGTGGTCGAGGGCCGGGCCCGGCTGTTCGTGCCACCGCGACCGGAGAACGCCGTCCTGTTCGGCGCCGTGCAGTACGGCAACAATCCAGCCCGCATCCGTTCCCGCGTGGCCGCGCGGACGTACGGCTTCGGCCTGCTGGACGCGTTCGATTCCGCCCTTGATCCCCCTGAGCGGTTGTATCTCAACGCGGAGGGCAAGGCCCTGTGCAAGGGGCGGTTCCGCGTCCTGGTCCGACGCGGCGAGATCATTCCGGTGGGGAGCGAGAAAACCTCACGGGTCTATCCCCGCGAGGGCGACCAGACCCAGATGAGGCTGTCGTTCTTCGCCTCGGACGGGGACGATCCGCGCTATGTCGACGATGACCGGGTGAGCCAGGTCGGCTTCGTGACCATCTATCTGCCGGACGCCGGAACACGCCGGTACGCCGCCCGGGAACGCGCCATCGACGTCAGGACGATCTTCGGTGAGACGGTGATCCGGGTGCAGGCGATCGATCTCGCCACCGGCTACCAGACCGAGGCGGAGATCGAGTTCACCGCATGACCACGCGGCAGGAGCAGGGCCGGGTGGACGGATGGGTCAGCGGCGGCGGCGGGCGGGGTCGAGGGCGGGGCTGCGGTCGAAGTGGTTCACACCGCTGATGTCGGTGCCCGGCGGGACGACCTTGTCGATCGCGTCCAGGGTCGCCGCGTCCAGGACGACGTCGGCGGCGCCGAGGAGGTCCTCGAGCTGGGCCATCGTCTTCGGACCGATGATGGCCGCGGTGATCGCCGGATGCGCGTCGACGAACGCCAACGCCAGGTGGGTCAGCGAAAGACCGGCCTGCTCGGCGATGGTGACCAGCGACTCCACCGCGTCATAGCGGACGGGGGTGCTCGGGTCGTCGTTGAGGTCGGCATCGGCCCGGCGCTGGGCGAACGGGCCGTCCTTGCCGTAGCGCGAACCGCCCGGGATGTCCTGGCCGCGGCGGTACTTGCCGGTCAACCAGCCGCCGGCCAGCGGGCTCCACGGGATCACACCCACGTCGTGGCGCAGCGCCGCCGGCAGCACCGCCTCCTCGATCCTGCGGGCGAAGATGGAGTACTGCGGTTGCTCGCAGACGAACCGTTCGCTGCCGCGTCGCCGTGCCGCCCACTGCGCCTCGACGATCCAGTCCGCCGGGAACGTCGACGATCCGAGGTAACGCACCTTGCCGGCGCGCACCAGGTCGGTCAGGGCACCGAGGGTCTCCTCCAGATCGACGTCCCAGTCGTGCCGGTGGATCTGGTAGAGATCGATGTGGTCGGTGTCGAGGCGGCGCAGACTGTCCTCGACGGCGCGGATGATCCAGCGCCGCGAGCCGCCGCGGCGGTTGCGCTCGTCTCCCATCGGGTTGAAGAACTTCGTGGCGAGCACGACGTCGTCCCGGCGACCCTGCAGGGCCCGGCCGACGATTTCCTCGCTGACGCCCTGGGAGTAGACGTCGGCGGTGTCGATGAAGTTGATCCCGGCGTCGAGCGCCCGGTGGATGATGCGGACGGCCTCGTCCTGGTCGTCGTTGCCGATCGGGCCGAACATCATCGCGCCCAGGCACTGGGTGCTGACCTCGACACCGGTCCGGGCGAGCTTGCGATACCGCATGGGTCACTGCCTCCTGCGCTGTCGTCTGCCATGCCGTCGTCAGATCGACCGTAGCGAGTCCGCAGCCCGGGCAGTACCCTTACAGCGCGTGACAGTGCTGGTGTGCAGGGGAGGTCAGGGTGCAGCGGACGTTGTTCGACGCCGACCATGAGCTGTTCCGCGCGTCGGTGCGGGCCTTCGTCGAGCGGACCATCGAGCCGGGGCTGCCGACCTACCTCACCCAGCGGCTCATCGACCGCGCCGCCTGGCGGGAGGCCGGCGAGGCCGGCTTCCTCGGCGTCGGCATCCCCGAGGAGCTTGGCGGCAGCGGTGTCGGCGACTACCGGTTCAACGCCGTCTGGCTCGAGGAGCTGGCGAAGGCGAGCCTGGGCGTGGCCACCTCGTTCAGCCTGCACACCGACATCGTCGCGCCGTATCTGGTCGAACTCACCACGCCGGAGCAGCGCGAACGCTGGCTGCCCGGGTTCTGCGCGGGCGAGATCGTCACCGCGATCGGGATGACCGAGGCGTCCGGCGGATCGGACCTGGCGGCGCTGCGCACCACCGCGGTGCGTGACGGACCCGACTGGATCATCAACGGGTCGAAGACGTTCATCACCAACGGTTCCTCGGCGGAACTCGTCATCATCGCAGCCCGGACCAACCCCGACGCCAAGCCCGCCCGTGGCATCACCCTGTTCGCCGTCGAGGAGGGCATGGCGGGCTTCACCCGCGGCCGCAAACTCGACAAGGTCGGCCAGCACGAGGCCGACACCGCCGAACTGTTCTTCACCGACCTTCGGGTCGGCGCCGACGCGGTGCTCGGCGAGGTCGACCGCGGCTTCGTGGCGATGATGGAACGCCTCCCGCAGGAACGGATCAGCTGTGCGGTCACCAACCTCGCCCACGCCGACGCGATCCTCGCCGAGACCATCACCTACGCCCGTGAGCGGCGCGCGTTCGGCGCCCCGATCGGCAGCTTCCAGCACAACAAGTTCCTGCTCGCCGAACTGGTCACCCAGCTCGACGTCGCCCAGGCGTTCATCGACGCCTGCGTCGCCGCGCACAGCGAGGGCGCCCTGTCCGCGGTCGACGCCGCCAAGGCGAAGTGGTGGTCGTCGCAGGTGCAGAACGAGGTGCTCGACTCCTGCGTGCAGCTGCACGGCGGCTACGGCTACATGACCGAGTACCGCGCGGCCCAGGCCTGGATGGACGGCCGGGTCACCCGCATCTGGGCCGGCTCCAACGAGATCATGAAAGAGATCATCGGTCGCGACCTCGGCTTCTGAGCGCGCCGAGCGCGGAACGTGTCACGGCGACGACGCTTGAGTGTGCTCTACGTCGGGTGTTGCTGCTGGTTGGTGTGCGGGTGGAGGATCGACAGTGGCGGTCCGCTGACGGAACCGGCGAAGTAGGAGCCGGACCAGAGCCGGTTGGCCTGCCAGTGGTGGCGGACGAGGTCGGGGAACTCCTGGCGCATCCGCAGGGGCGACACGCCTTTGAGGCTGTTGACGAGCTTCGACAGGGAGACCTTGGGCGGGAAGGTGACGAGGAGGTGGACGTGGTCGCCTCCGCCGTTGAACTCGACCGGTTCGACGTCGAAGTCGGCGCATACCGCCCGCATGATCTCCTCCGCTGGCCGTCCGGGGATGGGCCTGCCCGGCCTGCGGCACCGTCCACGACCGGGACGTCAACGCGGCCCGGAACATCAGGACCGAAGGACGCAGGGTCGCCGCCGGACAGGCGGAGACCGTAAACGCCCGTGGAGCGCAGGTAAGACCGGCGCCCCACCCGGCCGCGACGCCATCCGCCTGCGGGCGAACTCACTGCCCGCGGCGGAAAGCAACTTTGCGCTTCCCTGACCCGGCGACGCCTCGCCTCGCAGGACGGCGTTCAGCCCGTCCTTCACCATGTCGCCGCGCATCAGCTGATCGGCGCCGGCGCACGAGTCAAGCCGCCATGCGCCGGCGGCTGTCGACCTATTGCTTCGAGCAGGTCAGCCATGGATGACGAAGGATTGTTCCTGGGGAAGGCAACTTCGTGGCTGCGTTCGATTGCCCGCTGTACGAGCTTCAGTGGCACTCCGCGCTCTGAGTACCTGCCCCCGCAGAAAATGACATACGTCTTCTTCAGGGGGCGCACCTGTGCTCTTCGGCCCGGCTGACCTCGCGTGTCGTGGACGCTCGGGTGCGTGGGGGTGCTGGCGGCGAAGGCTGTGACACGAGGGTGAGGGTGGCTATGGGTGCAGGATGCCGGAGGCGAGGGTCGCGTCATAGTCGAGGCGGGCGGCGGTGATGTCGCCGCGGTGCCGCTCGGCCCAGGCGGTGAGGGTCTGCAGGGCCACGAGCAGTTCGCGGGCCATCTCCGTGAGTCGGTAGTCGACCTTCGGCGGGACGGTGGCGTAGACCGTGCGGGTGAGCAGCCCGTCCCGTTCGAGGTTGCGCAGGGTCAGCGTGAGCATCCGCCGGCTGATCCCGTCAATGGCCCGCTCGAGTTCGGTGAAGCGTGCAGGTGCGTCGGCCACCGCGATGATGATCAGGATGCTCCACTTGCCGGCGACCCGGTCGATCACCTCGGTGACCGGACAGGCCCGCGCGATGAGGTTGCTGGCATGCTCGCTGCTGGTGGGCTGATCGGGCAGATCAGGCATGGCACTCCCGTCGACCAGCCCTACGATGCCATCCGGCTGGGCCGTCGGGTCAGGCATCGGCGAGGTGCTCCCCGGGTGCCGCCCGCTCGGCCCTCGCACCGTCCGGCCGGGGCGCTGCCGCCGACGCGGGGTGAGTGTCGGTCCGTGGCCGAAGGACGAGGGCGGCCACGACCAGCGCGGCGAAGGCGAAGGCCGCCGCCAGCAGGAAGGCGAGATGGTAGCCGCCGAGCTGGGCGGCCCGCGGCGTCGAACCCGAGGCGACCAGGCTGGTGGTCCGTGTGCTGACGAAAGCGTTCAGGACGGTCAGTCCGATCGCACCGCCGATCTGCTGGCTGGTGTTGAACAGGCCCGAGGCGATACCGGCGTCGCGGGGTGTCACCGCCGACATACCCAGCCCCATGGCCGCGGGCATGGCCAGACCGGCACCCCAGCCCAGCAGGACGGATGCCGGCAGGAAGTCGACGACGTAGGTGCCGTCGGCGCGGGCGAACGAAAGGCCGACGAAACCCAGCACGACAAGTGTGAGTCCACCGATCAGCATGACGCGGGGGCCGATCGACATGGTCAGTCGGGCGGCCAGGCCGAGCGAGACCACCGCGATCGTCACCGCGATCGGGACATACGCCAGTCCGGCCTGCAGCGGGCTGTAGCCGAGCACACGCTGCAGATACAGGGTGCCGAAATAAAGCAGACCGAACAGGCCGGCGATCAGCAGGAACTGCACCGCATTGGCCGCGGACACCGAACGGGACCGGAAAATCCCCAGCGGCAGCAGCGGTCGCGCCGCGGTCGCCTCACGAAGGACGAAGGCGACCAGCAGGACGACCGCCAGCGGGCCGAGAACCAGGGTGGCGACGGACCCCCAGCCGACCTGATCCGCGTGGACGATCGTGTGGACGGCCAGCATCAACCCGGCGGTGACCAGCAGCGCACCCGGCAGATCGACGCCCCGGGCCAGGCCCGGGCCGCTGTCGCGCTTGACGGTGCGCAGCGCGCCGACCACGACCACGGCCCCGATCGGCACGTTCACCAGAAAGATCCAGTGCCAGCTGGCCAGGTCGGTCAGTACGCCGCCGGCGAGCGTGCCCACCGTGCCGCCGCCGGCGGAGGCGAAGCTGTAGGCGGCGATTCCCTGCGCCTGCTCCCGGGGCTCGGTGAACATCGCCGTGACCATGCCCAGGATGCAGGCCGACGCCACCGCGCCACCGATCCCCTGCCCGAACCGGAAGACGATCAGGGCGGTCCCGGAGGTGGCGAGGCCACACAGCAGGGAGGTGGCGCCGAACAGCGCGACACCGGCGACGAAGACGCTCCTGCGGCCGATGAGATCACCGAGTCGCCCGGCGAACAGCAGCAGCCCGCCAAACGGGATGACATAGGCATTGACCACCCAGACCAGGCTGGTGGCCGAGAAATGCAGGCTCCGTTGCAGAACGGGCAGCGCCACATTCACGATGTTCTGGTCGATGACAATCATCATCTGCCCCAGGCACAACATGGCCAGTGGTAGCCAGCGTCGCGCCCGACCGCCGGGCCGTTGTTGTGCCTGCGGGGCCGATTCGGTCATGAACGGGAACTCCTCGATGGGGCGACCAGCATTACCGTGATCGATGGTGATGATGGCCGCCCCTCGGGGCGGGCGGAAGAAGGCACATGTTTGTGCCATGGGAACATCGATGTGACCCAGACCCAGACCCAGACCCAGGCGTGGCGTGGTGTCCTGGCGCGGCGGTAGGGTTTAATTCGATGGTTGTCAAAGTGTTGAAATCCCGGGGTGGCCCTTCGTGATCACAGGGCCGGAGAGGAGGCCGGTGATGGCACGTCAGCTCCCGCAGCCAGGCCGTGACTCGATCAACCTGGTCACGGTGCTGGCCGCACTGGCCGATCCGGTCCGCCTCACGCTGATGCGCTCGATCTATGCCCACAGCGATCCGATCGACTGTGCCACCATCGCCGCCGGCATCGAGGTGACCCCGCCGACGATCTCCCACCACTACCGCGTTCTGCGCGAGGCCGGCCTCACCACGACGACGGCGGATGGTCGCCGCCGCATCGTCACCATCCGTCACGACGACCTCGAAGTCCGCTTCCCGGGCCTGCTCGCGGCCATCCTGACCCCTGAGCTCATCCCGCCGGCTGCCGAGGCGGAGACGGACCCCGCGCCACGGGCGCGCCACGGGCGGCTCTCGGCGCACTGATCTGCTGGTGTGGAGTCGGAATGTGGCTGCCGGCCCCGGTTTCCCGATTACATAAACCCCGTCATTCGGGTTCTTTGCTTCGCCTGACTTTAATCCCGTGGTTGCTGGTGCGCTCGATCCCTGGTCGTGCGCGTCACATGAGGATTCTCTTCGCTGGTTTTCCGTCGCGTGGTCGACCGGCTTTGGCCGTGTCTCACTGTCCAAGGTCCATGGGTCCAGACGGGGCCTTACCCGGCCTGATCCCGGACGACTCCGGCACCGCCTTCGGACCGGTCGGTGGAGGTGACCGACCCGCGCAGGCGCCGTTCGGGGGCGGTCAGGGCGCTGTAGACGAAGGCGACGGCGCCGAGCAGCGCGGCGGCGGCCGGGATGGTGGAGGCGCCGGAGAGGTCGACGGTCAGGCCGCCCAGGGCCGCGCCGACGGCGGCACCGGCGTAGATCGCCGAGCCGTTGAGACCGAGGGCGACGGCGGAGACGTCCGGGGCGACGACGAACAGTCGGTGCTGCTGCGGGGTGATGGACAGCCCCTGGAAGGCGCCGACGGCGAACATCGTGACCATCGCCGCGCCGTACCAGGCCTGCGTGCCGATCAGCACGGTGAACGCGCAGGTCATCCCGCCGGCACCGAGCAGCAGGACGGGTAGCGCACCGCGGCTGTCGACCAGCCGGCCCACCAGCCGGTTACCGACCAGGCTGCCGACACCGAACGCCAGCAGGACCAGCACCAGACTGGTGTCGTCGCTGTCCATACCGAGGACGACCGGCAGGTAGGAGATCAGCAGGATCGGCGCGCCGACGAGGCCGACCGTGGTGAGCAGCACCAGCAGCACGGGCGGGCGTGTCAGCACGCCGAGCCGGGTGCGCATCGACGTCTGCGGCACCTGCGCCGCCGGCAGCCGCGGCACGCACAGCGCCGTGATCGCCGCCAGCCCCGTGATGATCCACAGCACGACCCGCCAGCCGAACCACTGCCCGATCAGCACCCCGAACGGCACCCCGAGCACCGTCGACAGGGACGTCCCCGCCGTGACCGCGGCCAACGCCCGTCCGCGCCGTTCCTCCCCGGCGAGCACCCCGGCCATGATGTACGCGTTCGACTGGAACGCCGCCGCCCCGACCGCCGCGAACGCCCGCCCGACCGCCATCACCGCGTACGACGGCGCGAGCGCCTGGCCGACCATCCCGAGCAGGAACAGGATGAGACCACCACCGAGCAGCACCCGCCGGTCGTAACGCCCGGTGAGCGTCGCGACGACCGGCGACGCGACCGCGTAGGTGATCGAGAAGATCGTCGTGAGCTGCCCCGCCGTGGACACCCCGACCGACAGGTCCTTCGAGATCGACGGCAGCAGCCCGCTGAGCACGAACCCGTCCACCCCGAGTGTGAACGTCCCCGCCGCCAGCACTCCGAGTTGCCATCCCCGCAGCCCTCTCTCGCCGGTTCCCCGCGGACGGACCATCGGCGCAGCGGCGCTGGTCGGCGGATCCGCGCTGGTCGGGGGATCGGGGCTGGTCGGGGGAGCGGCGCCGAGGGTGGTCGCGGCGGACGGGGCACCGGCAGCGGTGTCGTTCGATGACTGTCGAATCGTCACGGGCGTGAGGCTAAGGCTCGATTCGATGGATGTCAAAGTGTTGGAATCGTCGTGGGGTCCTTCGTAATCGCAGGGGTGGTCGCCGGCGCACCTGATCCACGCGCACGACGGCCCGGTCGACTGTGCCGCTGTCGCTGTGATCTGGAGGGCGACCGTGTCCCACGAGTCAGGCAAAAATGATCAGTAGTGATACCGGCACTGGGCGATTCGGATCTCGTCTCCGCTTGTCTTGTAGACAAGTCGATGCTCGTCGTTGATTCGACGGGACCAGTACCCTTGAAATCCATGTTTCAAGGGTTCTGGTTTGCCAATTCCATCGTTGCCGTTGCGGGCGATGTCCTGAATGAGGGTGTTGATGCGCTTGAGGATCTTACGATCCTGGGCCTGCCACCACAGGTAGTCCTCCCAGGAGTTCTCATCCCAGATGAGCTTCACTCGATCATGTCCCGAACGATGCCGTCGCCGTTTTCGAGTCTGTCGATGGACGTCACCAGCCTGCGCGCGTTTTCTGGGCTGCGGAGCAGGTAGGCGGTCTCTTTGAGGGACTGGTAGTCGTCCAGGGACACGATGACGACCGGCTCGTGACCGGCGCGGGTGATGACGATCTCCTCGCGGTCATCCGCCACCGCGGACAGAACCTCCGCGTATCGCGCGCGCGACTCGGTGTAGGTCATGGTCTTCACGGCGCCCTCCATCTCGTACAGGAATCTGTACGTACAGAAAAGTGTACGCTTGATCGCGGTCTCTCGGGCGCCCGGTGGGAGCCGCACCGCTGTGACAGCCGGCTGGGCCGGCTCGTCCGCCCGCGCCTGGGCCGCCCGCGACGCCAGGGCGACCGCGCACCGGGCCGCTGTCAGCCGGCCGCCGCCGCATCAGACGCCTGAGCCGCGGCGATACTCAGCCGGCTCGGCCGTCCGGCGTCACCAGCGGACGGTTCAGGCAGTCGGTCGCGGTCGGCGGGGTGCCGCCAAGGACGAACTTGCAGGTGGAGCGGGGATCGGCCTCCAGCCGGGTGACGGGTGGCGGAGGCCAGACGGCGTCGGGAAGCTCGTTGTCGCTGACGTCGACGCGCACCACCGCGAGTTGCTTCCCGTCTGGCGGCCCGGTCGCTGCCGTAGGCGAAGGTCCCGGTCGCTCCGATCATCACCCGATCGCGAATCCAGGCGCGTAGCTGCGCGATGTCCAGGGCGTCCGTGCGTCCGGGACGGCAGTCGGCATTGAGATCGTCGGCTGGTTTCTCCTCGTCGGCGTACCGGTTGGCGAGTGTCGGGATGTCGGCCGTGCGGCAGACGGCGTTGAGGGTCAGTTTCGCGGCGTCGTAGGCGAGAGCGGTAGGTTCGTCGACCCACTGGGTCACCGGCCGGCGCAGCACCGGTGACGCCGAGACATCCGCGTCCGCGCGCGCACCCGCGGTGCCGGTGGTGAAGGAGAACATGGCGTTCAGCCGGGTGCACATCTGCGGGAGATCAGCGGCCAGCTGAAACGGGAAACGTCCGGATTCCATGATCCTGGCGAGTTGGCCGTTCGCGCAGGACGTACCGGCGAGCATCGGCGCCGGACCCTTGGAGATGACGCGAAAGACGATGTTCCCGGACGAGGTTCGCCTGAAGATCACCATCGGACGGGTGGCAGGACGCCGGCGTCCATCCGTGCGCGGAGGTCTGGAGCGGCTGTCCGTGGACACTGATGACATCCGCCTCCGTCTGGACATCGGACACGAGGTCGTGGACGTAGTCGTCGTTGTCGGGCGCGATGTTGCTGCCGGAGCAGTCCCGGTTCGGGAAGTAGACGTCCAGCTGGGAGCGGCCGGTCCAGGCGGCGTAGCGGACGGCGATGAGTGCCTCGCGGGTGTCCTGCGGCACCAGCTGAAAATAGGAGTCGGAAAGTTCGATGAGCTTGTCCCCGCTGAGCGTGGTGGCGATCGTGACGATTCCGGCATCGCCGAAGGCCCGGATGGCTTCCCTGGTCGACGTGAGCGTCCGATCCAGGCCCATGCTGCTCGCGACATGCTGCTCGCGGTCCTGGGCGAAGGGGATCAGCAGCCCGGCGACCTTCGCCGCGGATCGCATCTGCGATCCGCCGTTGGCCACGGTGACCCGCACGATCGGCCGCTCTGCTCGGTGCTCTCACCCAGATGGTCACTCGAGTCCGGGGCGCTGGCGTCGGCGGGCGCCGGCAGGCAGGACGGGTCCGGCGCTGGTGACCACCCGGCCCGCTCTCGCGACGCTGTGAATCTCTTTCCGGGCGCCCGCTGACAGCCCTCCAGCTTGGCTGCTGACGCAGCCCGGAGAGTTGTTCGTCCAGAGCGGGCCGGGATCGGATCGGCGGCCATGGGGTGGCTCATCGGCTGGCTGGGATCAGGGCGTTGCCGAGGCAGTCGGTGGCCTCCGGCGGGATGCCACGGAGGACGAACTTGCAGGTCGACTGGGGGTCGTCCTCGAGCTCGGTGACCGACGGCGGGGGCCAACGGGCATCGGGAAGAGCCTGACGACCAAGATCGACGCGCAGGATGGCGAGCTGCTTGCCGTCGGCGGCGCGGTTGGTGGCGAAATCGACCGTGCCGGTCGTCCCGCTCTGTGGCGCGTGCTGGATCCAGTTCTGGACGGCGCGGGTGTCGATTCGGTCGGTGCGCTCGGGTTGGCAACTGGCGTTGAGGTCCATGCTGGTGCGGCAGACCGCGTTGAGGGTGAGCTTCGCCGCGTCATAGGCGAGAGCGATGCGCTCGTCCACCCACCGCTGCGTGACCGGCCGCCTCAGCGCCGGTGTGCTGGTCAATCCTGGTGCCACCGGCTCGGCGGGAGGAGAAGCGGTGTCGGTGATGTAGGAGAACATGGCGTTCAGCCGTGTGCACATTTCGGGCAGGTCGGAGTCCAACTTGAACGGGAATTTTCCCGCAGCCATGATACCGGCCAGCTTGCCGTTGGCGCAGGACTCCCCGGCGAGCGTCGGTGCCGGCCCCTTGGAGATGAATCGGAAGATCACACGGCCGGACCCGGACCCACCCAGCTGTGTGAAATTTCGGACGACCGCGTCGTCGCCCAGGACAAGAACGCCGTTGGAGCTTGGCCCGGCCACCGTGTCCAGGCAGCCGGCCATTCCGGTAGTGAAGTCGCCGAAGTCGGCGTGCCGGCCCGCGTAGTACACAAGGTGGTCCCGCCCGCCGCCGTTGCTGCCGAGCCGGCTGCATTCAGCGGCGAAGTACCCTTGGAGATCGCCCTTGGCCTGGCAGGTGCGGGCCCGCTGCCAGCCATGTAGCGACACCTCCAGCGGTTGGCCGCGGACATCGCTCGCTCGCGCGGCCGCCTGCGTGTCGAAGACCAGGCTCTGGATGTAGTCGTCATCCGTCGGCGGAATGTTGCTGCCCGAACAGTCCTGGTTCGGAAAGTAGATGTCGATCTGGCGACGTTGTGTCCAGGCGGCATAGCGGGTGACGACCTGGGCCTGGCGGGTGTTCTGTGGCACGAGCTGGAAATAGGACGGTGAGAGCGTGGTCAGGTTGTCCCCGCTCAGCGTCGTCGCGATGGTGAGGATTCGGGCCTGCCCCAGATCGCTGATCGCCTGTTTCGTCTGCGGGATCGTTCGGTCCAGGCCGATGACCGCGCCGACATTTTCATCAGGGTTGCTCGCGAAGCGCACCAACAGGCGACCGACGACATCCGCCGATCTCATTTCTGACCCGCCGTTGGCGACGATGACCCGCACGATCGGACCGCTCTGCTCAGTGTCTTCACCGAGATATGATGGTGAGCTCGCCTTGCTGGTGTCGGGGGGCGCTGGCCGACACGACGAGTCTGGGGGATTATGCGTGACGATGTTCTGGTGCCGCTGCCAGATCAGCAGGCCTTCGAGTTCGCTGACCTGTGCCGCAGCCCAGTTCCCGCCCTCGTTGCTCGATGAACTCAGCCCCGCGAAATAGATCAGAGTGACGAATGGTCGATTCGACTGTTGACTGTGCCGGCGGAGGGTCTCGGCGCAGGTGTTCTGCCTTCTGATCAGGTGCTGGACGGCCACCAGGTCGTCCAGAGATCGGTCGGTGTGGTCATTGCCGTATTCGCCGAACACGTAGGCCCCGTCGCTGTACCCGATACATTCGCCGTCGCGCCGCTCGAGGTGCGACGCGCTGTGTTTCGGCGCGGTGCAGGACGAGCCCTTCCCGTCCCGCAGGGCCAGGACGACCAGCAGGCCGCAGAACAGTGCCAGCACGAGGACCCCGGCGACCGCCGTTCTGCGCCAGCCGAGTCGGCCCCGCTCCCGGCCGTGGTTCGGTGTGGCTCCGGAACCTTCCTCCCGGGTCAACGTCTCCGTGCTGGGGGGAAGTACTCGGGGCTTGGGGTACTTCTCGTTCAGGCGACGGACGGTGCGATCGGCTGGGTAGCGGCGCACGAGCTCGCCGAGTATCCGTCGGTATGCCTGATCATGATCCATGATCCCGGTTCTGAGCTCGCCGAAAACCAGATTCCAGAAGATCTCGATCGAGCCGGCGTCAGCCGGAAACCTCGCGGCTGGGAAGTTGATTTCCCTCAGTACGATCTTGGCGGTCGAGAGATCGTGCAGGCATTCGATGCATGCCGAACGAAGATCGCGAATGTCGTCCGGGTCGTCCAGGAAGGCGCTGCCGGCGGTGTCGTGCTCGTCGTGGGCAGGATGAATATCAGCCACGGCCTCACCCCCCTGTCGGACCGTGCCACTTCTTCCTCACCTGATGACGAAGAGCGTAGCTGTACGGATCGCCCGAGGGTGGGCCGGGCATGCCCTCATTGCGAGACAACCAAAGGTTGCCCCGTAGGGTGGCCTGGCGTCCGGGTGTTCGCCCAGCTCACCGTCCCAAACGTCCGCTCGGCTCCAGCGCCGGACGCTGGAGCCGCGAACCTGGGGTTGACCGTCCCGTCGGCTTCGTCGAGCCAGCGGATCGCCGTCTCGTCACGGTGTGTCTCCCGCGCCGATGCGGGGAATCGGCAGTGGCGCGAATATGATGTACAGCTCAGATGCGCAGGACTTCTGAAGCGCAGGAGTTCTGAAGTTCCGCCGACCGCAAGTCCAGCAGCCCCGGAGGATGACCGTGTCCTACGCGCCGAGCGAGGCTTACCCGGAGCGCTCCGCTGACTCTGGCCGAGACGCTGCCACCCCAGCCGCCGAGCCCGCCGACGGTTCCGCGGAACCGTCGAACCCGAATCCGACCCGCCGACGGGGCGGACCCTGCCGGCGAGGGCGAGACGGCCGAAGCTCCTGGGGAACTGCTGCGCCCGGTCGACTGGGACGGCTCCTTCGCCCGCGCCCGCGCCTGGGCCGCCCGCGACGCGATCGCCGTGACCGGGAAACGTAGCGCGTAGGCCCCGTCCTTCAGGGCGGGGGGGGGGCGGGGCCCCGGCGGGGGGGGGTGCCCCG
>NZ_JALKFW010000222.1:0-74088 GCF_023243055.1 Frankia sp. AgPm24
CCTGGGCGCCCAGGCCCGCGGCACCGGTGGCGAGCGCGGCCGCGCCGGTGTCCCAGCCGGCCAGCGGCCGGGCGAACAGGCTCACCTCGATCTGAGCGTCGGCGGCCACCCGCGCGAGGTCGTGCAGCTCACCGGTGGTCAGCAGCAGGCCACCGCTGCCCTGCGAGACGCGGTGCACGGTCACCCCGCGCCGGCCGGCCTCGTCCAACACCGCCTCCAGCGCCGCCGGACCCTCGACACTCGGAATCTCGACCCGGAAGGCGGCCCCGTCGGGGAAACGCCCGGCGCTGCTCGGCGCATCGCGCGGATCGGCACCGGGAAGGCCCGCGGCCCGCAGGAAATCGCGTGTTCGTTGCACTCTGACGCCCTCTCCTCGGCCATCCGGTCACGTCGCGCATCGTGTTACCGAGAACATGACGGCGATCCCGCGGCCGCGTGCGTATCGAACAGGCCGGCCGAGACTCACGGGTGAACCTCGGCCGTGATCACCAGCCGAACGATGTGAACGGTAACATCGCTCGATGCCGGCGTCCATGGCATCGGACGGGTACCAGCCGCGGCCACGGACCGAACCAGTCCGAACCAGTCCGAACCGGACCGGACCGATAGCCTGACGGCTGTCCACGGCTCTCAGGAGAGTGCGATGTGGCCCTAGAACCAGCCGATGCCGGTACCCGTTCGACCAGCCCGACCCTGGCCACCGGTCAGACCCGGGCCGCCGGTCAGACCCTGGCCACCGGTGGGACCCGGGCCGCCGCGGCGGGAACGGGCGGTCCGCGCGCCGGGTCGGTCATGCGTGATGTCGCGAGGCTCGCGGGCGTCTCCCATCAGACGGTCTCGCGGGTACTCAACGACCATCCGCATGTGCGCGAGGAGACCCGCCAGCGCGTGCTCGAGGCGGTGGCGGCGCTCGGCTACCGCCGTAACCTGGCCGCCCGCGCACTCGTCACCCGCCGGACCGGCACGCTTGGCATCGTCGGATTCGAGACCACCCTGTTCGGGCCCGCGTCCGTGCTCTACGCGATCGAGGACGCGGCCCGCCGCGCCGGCTACTTCGTCAGCGTGACGACGATCCGGGACCTCGACCGCCGCTCGATCCTCGACGCCCTGGAGCGGCTGCGCATGCAGTCGGTCGAGGCGGTCATCGCGATCGCGCACAAGCCCGCTGTCACCGCGGCCCTCGCGCAGCTGCCCACCGCGTTTCCCCGCGTCGCGGTCGGCGGGTCTGGCGGCGAGGAGACGGTGCCCGGTGTCCGGGTGGACAACGTGGCCGGCGCGCGCCTGGCGACCCAGCACCTGCTCGACCTCGGTCACTCGAGCGTGCACCACATCGCCGGGCCAGCCGACTGGCCGGAAGCCCGCCAACGCGAGGAGGGCTGGCGCGCCACCCTGGAGGACGCCGGCGCCACGGTCCCACCCGTGCGCCCCCGGGACACCGCCCAACGGGCCTGGGACGCCAGGACCGGCTACGAGCAGGGCCGACCGCTCGCCCGGGACCCATCGGTGACCGCCGTCTTCTGCGCCAACGACGCCCTCGCACTCGGCGTCCTGCGCGCCCTGCACGAGGCCGGCCGGATCGTACCCGACGAGGTGAGCGTCGTCGGCTTCGACGACGCCCCGGAATCCGGCTACCTCATTCCGCCGCTGACCACCGTCCGGCAGGATTTCGCGGCGCTCGGCCAACAGGGCATCTCCCTGCTCCTCGACCAGTTCGACCACACCGACCACACCGACCAGCCGAGCGCGCCACGCCAGGTGGTGCTCCCGCCCGTCCTGATCCCACGGGCGAGTACCGCACCACCCGGATAACCGAGCGGACCCCGCCGCGGTCCACGACATCGGCGGCCCTGCGAGTCGCTGACCGCCGCACCAACGTCCCCCACGCAGGATCGTGCGTTCTGCGCCGACTCGGCGGTCGCGGGAAGGAGACCCGTTGTGACACAGCTTCCGTTCACCAGGTGAACCCGGCCGTTCCATCTGTGTCTCTCTGTGACCGTGCGCAGGTCCGACAGGTCCGACAGGTCACATGCGGAAGGCGACGGCGATGTCCGATAACAGGCGTAGGTCGTCGACGCCTGAGCAATGGTTGAGACCTGTGGATCGGCCGGGAGGGGCGTACCTTCCCGGTGATCGAGGTTGAGGTCCCAGTCAGGCCGACGTTGACGTGTCGGTCGGGAAGGCACCCCGTGCTCACGGTAGTACCCGAGGACAACACACCCGAGAACGGCTCGACGGCCAGGCCGTCGCTGATTGATGAGATCGTCCGGGAAGGTGCCCGGCGGATGCTCGCGGCCGCGTTGGAAGCCGAGGTCGACGCCTACATCGCCGAACTCGCCGGCGAGCGTGACGATCGCGGCCGCCGGCTGGTGGTCCGTAACGGCCATGCCCAGCCCCGGCAGGTGATGACCGCCGCCGGTGCGGTCGAGGCCACCGCACCACGGGTCAACGACCGCAGGGTCGACGCGGACACCGGCGAACGGAAGAGGTTCTCCTCGGCGATCCTCCCGCCGTGGTGCCGCCGCTCCCCGAAGATCGCCGAGGTGTTGCCGCTGCTCTACCTGCACGGCCTGTCCTCGGGTGACTTCGTGCCCGCGTTGGAGCAGTTCCTCGGCTCGGGTGCCGGCCTGTCCGCCCCGGTGTTGGCAGTCGGAGACGGCGCGCTGGGGTTCTGGGCCGCGCTGCGTGAGGTGTTCCCCGCCACGGCGGAACAGCGCTGCTGGGTACACAGGACCGCGAACGTGCTGGGGGCGTTGCCGAAGTCGGCGCACCCCGGGGCGAAGACGTTCGCCGCCGCCTACGAGACGAAGTTCCCCAAAACCATCGCGAAGATCGTCGATGATTTGGACATGCTGCTGGCGTTCTACGACTACCCCGCCGAGCACTGGGTGCACCTACGGACCACGAACCCGATCGAGTCCACGTTCGCGACCGTCCGTCACCGCACCCGCGTCACCCAAGGGCCCGGTTCCCGGGCCGCCGGGCTGGCCATGGCGTTCAAGCTCATCGAGGCGGCCCAGGCCCGCTGGCGGACGGTCAACGCACCCCACCTCGTCGCCCTCGTCCGCGCCGGCGCCGTCCTCGAAGCAGGCCAGCTCGTCGAACGCCCACAGGCGCGCGCCGCATGAGCAGTCCCCGCCCCGCTCACCCGGGGGCGCCGGCCCACGCCTCGGGAGCGCCAACCGGCAGAGTGATCGTGATGACCGGGCCACCTGGCGCAGGCAAGACCACGATCGCCCGACGGGTGGCCGACCGGCTCTCTCCCAGCGTGCACCTGCACGCCGACGACTTCTGGCACTTCATCCGCCAAGGCGCCATCGAGCCCTACCTACCCGAAGCGCACCACCAGAACACGATCGTCATCGACATCGTGGCCCACACCGCGTTCGGTTACGCCGCCGGCGGCTACGACGTGATCTGCGACGGCATCATCGGCCCCTGGTTCCTCGACGCGTTCCGTGCCATGAGCACGACCAGCGGAATCGAGCTGCACTACCTCGTGCTGCGCCCCGACGAAGCGACGACGCTCCGCCGAGCCACCAGCCGAACCAGCACCGACACGTTGACCGACCCCGAACCGATCCGCTCGCTCCACCACCAGTTCAGCAGCCTCGACACCCTCGAACCCCACGTGCTGAACTCCAGCCACATGGATCCCGCGGCCACAGCCGAGGTTGCGTTGCACGGCATCACCAACAGCCACTACCAGCTCAGTTGATCTCTATCAGTCCGCCACACGACCCACAGGTTCTGACAATTCCTCGACCTTCTGGGCATCTTTTTCTCCCTGGACCGGAGAGTTTTTGTCACAGTGGTTCTGGATCAGCGCGGAAAGAAACGAACCGCGTTGATGTCGCCCGGATCCATGGGGCCGTTGGTACCGCGGGAGAACACCGCCCAACCCACCCCGGTGGGCGACACGGCGAGGGACGCGTTCACCTCGTTACCCAGCTTCCCATCCCCGATGGTGAGGTCACCGGTGCTGTCGAGGTCGACCGTGGTGAAGCGGGGACTGGCCGCGGTGGCGTTCCAGGACTGGGTGACGATCGCATGAGCGGGGCCGTAGTAGAGCCCGGGGAAGTTGGGGGGGCTGGTCGGCCGCGTCGGCACGGTCATCTGCAGCCCGGCGATCGCGATATGGCCGGCCTCGCCGGCGACGATGTTCGCGGTCGCCAGTGAGAACGTCGTTCCCGGCGCCATGACGTTGATCGGCGTGGTCCATGTGCGTGCGTGGTCGCGGGACAGGGACATGTGCACCTGGGTGTCGGTGTCATCGACCCAGACCGAGTAGACCGTCCCGGCCCTGTCGACGGCCACCCGCTGCGCTCCGGAGAGCTCACCGCAGGCCAGGCTCCCCGGCACCGGCTGCTGTCGCCAGGTCACCCCGTAGTCCTGGGACACGGCGATCATCTGGCGGCAGTTGTTCTCGGGTATCCACGGGTAGGTCGTGTTCTGGAAACGGGTGGGGTCGAAGAGGGTGAACTCGGGATAGTCGAAGTAGATGGTCCCGTCCGAGGCCGTCACGCCGATGCCACCCTCGGTGGTGGCCGACGCGATCCTGTCCATCCGCTGGAACGTCGCACCGCCGTCCAGTGAGCGGTAGACGAAGCGCTGCCCACCCACCAGGTGGATTCCCACGCCGAGAAAGTAGATCGCGCTCGGGTAGAGGCTCCCCCGCGGGGCCGGCCCCGTGACGATCTTTCCCCAGTCGTAGGTGTCGCAGGCGATGGTCCTCCCGGTCCAGGTCGCCCCGAGGTTGTCGCTCCAGGACACCACCGACCCGGATGTCCCACCGCAGGAGGCGGCGGCCATGCTGGTCAGATAGTAGATCCGATCGGTCCGCGCATCGATGTGCACGAAGCCGTGCACTCCCACGGAGTGGCTGTCACCGTTGGCCAGGTCCGGGACGGGTACCGACGTCCAGTGGCGACCGTTGTCGATCGACCGCAGGACACCGCCCGTCGCGCGGGCTATGAAAAGCGCCCCGGTACGCGAGATCTGGATCGAGGGCGACACGTCCTTGAAGCCGGTCGGATACAAGCAGCCCTGAGACAACGAGGGCAGTACGTTCGTTCGACCCGGAGCATGATTCTGGGCTCTTACACACTGCAGGCCGGCCGGTGGCCCGGAAATCAAATCGACCGGTTTTACATTCAGTCTGGCCTCAGGATGACCCGCCACCTCGGCGTTCTGTACCGCCCCTGGCGCACACCCGAGTGCCAGGGCCATCAAGAGCAGCACCAGCGCGGAAACTCGCACCCCTCTGTGCATGACCACCTCCTGTGTCCGTACACTCCCGTATTCGTACGCCAGCTCAGCCCTCGATCAGCCCGACAGCCTGAACCGAGATTTCCTGGTCGACCAGGAGGAGCCTTGACAATAGAGCTCACCGTCCGATTTTTCTACCCGCGCTTCCACCTTCAGGCGAGATCACATCGGCATCTAACACAGGCGAACGTCCCTGCCCGGACAATAATGCAGGCGACCCGACCACCTCGGCATTTTGCCGGTTGGTACATGAGGTTCACAATCTTTCGCGGCAAGCGCCCGGACCGCGGATGGACAGGCACGAAGGTGAGCCAGAGCGGCAGTACGTTCGATCTCGTCGGGTGACATCGGAGCTGACGGCGAACTCGACGAGACGTGGTGTCAGCCGCGGTTCGCCTACCGGGGCTTCCGCCACCTCGAGGTGGACGGTCTCGACCGCCCGCTGGTCAGCGACGATGTCGAGGCGATCGTGCTCTCCAGCGAGCTGGCACCGGTCGGGTCCTTCGCGTGCTCCGAGCCACGGGTCGACCGGCGACGCGCAGATCTTCGCTCCCACCGCCACCCACATCATGGACGTGCGGTCGTTCTTCCGTCGGTACCTGCGTGACCTCGCCGCCGAACAGCACGAGGACGGCCGGATCCCCGGTCTCGTACCGGGCGACAACCCGCACCGCGGTGAGACTCCCCCACAGAGGTTGATCTCGGCGTCCGCCGGCTTCGCTGGGGACACTGCGCTGCGAGCCGCCTGCACCACGACGCTCGGCCGAATGGTGCCGGTGTCGCGCCGCCCGTGCAGCACGAGGCCGGGACACCGCACCCGCCCCGGTACCTGCCGAGGCGGGCAAGTCTGCTGTTGACGGTCAACTTGCCCGTGGCAATACTCTCCGGATGGACACGGCGGCGTCATCCCTGCGTGAGCGTTCGAAGGCCAGGCGGCGCCACTCCATCCAACGTGCCGCGATACGCCTGTTCGCCGAACACGGGTACGACGGCACGACCATCGCGGACATTGCCGAGGCGGCCGAAGTCGCCCCACGCACCGTGTCGATGTACTTCCCGAACAAGATTGATATCGCGATGTCGGCATCCAACGACATGTCCGCGCGGCTGACCGCGACGTTCAGGGCAAACCCCAGGCTGCCCTTCACCGATGTCATCGACCTGTGGCTCGTCGACGTGGTCGAGTCGCTCGATGTGGATCTGGCTGTGTCGATGGCCGCGATGTTCGATACCAATCCCCCGCTACGCGCGGTATCGACAGCACACATCATGGAGGCTACCGGTCTGAGCACACCCGCGCTCGTGGCACAGCTTGGCCTGGCCGCCGACGATCCTCTGATCGCCATCGTGTACGCGGCGGTGAGCTCCGCCATCACCGAGTACATCGCGTCCGTTCTGACATCCGGGGGCACGCGGGTCATGCACGATCAGTTTGTTCGCTACCTGCGTGCCGTCATCGGCGCGGCCCGTCCGGGCTGAGACACGACGGGGGCCGGTGGGGGCATGGCCGTCCGGCCACGTCCCCACCGGCCCCCTGCGCACCGGTGTGTCCGGATCAGTCCTCGATCGGGGTCGCACCCACGACCCTGTAGGCCCCCGGGTTGCCCGTGGCATCCAGGGTGGACACGATGCCGCCACGGACGCAGGTCGACGGCGCCGTGGGATCGGCCTTGCCGTTGCAGCGGAACCCAAGTCCCAGCGAGCCGGGAATCTCGCGCTCCGGCATGCCCTTGAACGCCTTGATCACGGACTGCGACGTGATGTCGCCGGTGATCCCCTGAAGGGCCGACTGGAACGCGGCGACCTCGGTGAACGCGGTCATGCCGATGGCCCGGGTCGTGTCGATCCCGCTGCCGTACGTCTTCGCCACCGCGTTGTACAGGCGCGTCGCGGGGTTGTCCTGCCCGATCGGCACCGTCGCGGAGATCGTGATGCCCTTGAGCTGCGAACCGGGCACGGCCTTGCGGGTCGCGTCCGTGACGCACGACGAGATGGCGGCGACCTGGCCGGTGTACCCGACCGCCCGCAGCCCGTTCAGAGCGCTGATGCAGAAGGAGTCGTTGCCCAGGATGAAGACGAGCCCAGGGTCCTTGCTGGTGAGGTTCTGGATCTGCGGAGTCATGTCCGCGGTTCCCGGCGGAACGGCGACGACATTGATATCGAGACCGGCCTTCCTGAGCAACGCGGGCGCGGTCGTCTTCAGACCGTCCAGCGCGGCCGGAACGTCGATCACGATGTAGGTGACCTTCTTCAGGCCAGCGCTCTTCGCCTGCTGGAGCGGCAGAATGATCCCGCCGAAGTTACCGTCCGAGATCGTGAAGGTCGACTCCCTGTCGGACCGCATCGCCTCGTTGACCCCGCTGTAGACCAGCGTGGGGACGTGAGCCGCGTGCAACGGCTCCCAGATGCTCGCGAGCACCGGGGACCCCCCGATGATGACGGCGACGACCTTGTCCTCGATCATCTGGTTCGCGCAGTCGGCCGCCTTGGCCGGGTCCGCCTGCGCCTCACAGGTCACCAGCTTGATGGGCCGGCCGCCGATCCCTGACCTGCGCTCGTTGAGATAGGCGACGGTTGCCTTGGCGGCCGTGAGCTCGATCGAGTTGTCGGCGACCTGGCTCTTGCCGTCCGAGATCAGCCCGATCTGCACCGGCGCACCGGACGCCCGGGCGATCGGGCCCAACAGGTCGTTCGAGGAACTCGCGGAGGCCTGCGGGCCGGCGGGCTTGTCGTCCCCGCTGCTGCCGCACGCGGCGACGAGGGCCAGCACGGCGGCGGCCACACCCGCCAGGGCGCCTAACTGGCGGCCCGACGAACGCTTGACCACTCGCCTTCGACGTGTCTGGTCCGACGGACAGCTCTGGTCTCTCATGGCACCTGTCTCGTTTCTGTGCTGGTCGTTTTCGCCAAAATCAGCTGGTGCGACGGAGGAAAACAGGGACGTCCACGGACGCGATAAGTCGACATAATCCTGCGGCCACGGAACGCGCCAGTGTCGCCCGGCGGGGCCAAAACCAGGAAGCTACAGCATGGTTGAACCATCCCCCACCAAACGCTGTCGCTGCGACTTCCCAGCGTTCCCAGCTGACATGGTGGCGACCTTAGCGATACTCGAGAATGACGTCAATATTAACTCGCCCCTGCAGCCGGGGCGCGGACCCCGCGACCGGATCCAGTCACGCTACCGGTGCTCCACCTCGTGCGCCGACTCTTTTTTGCAGGTACTGCACTGCTCATGGCAAGAATGCCATGAGCGACACCCGGATGGCAGACTTTCCCGAGCGGATTCTTGCCCTTGGACGACCATGGATGCTCGCGGGATCCCACGGCCCGCGGACGGCGACGCGCGGCCAGAGCAGGGCAGGCCCGCAGCCGCCCCCAGGGTGCCCGGGTGCCCCTTCCAGCCTGGAGGTGCCCCCAGGATCGACCCGAGCGCCTCGGGCCGCACTTGACCGCACCAGGACACTCATGCAATTATTCCCGAACGGGAAATATAGAGTGCGAGCAGGCGGCCCGCTCCACGGACATCATCCGGTCGGCGCACCGCCATGGCTCCTGGCCGCTGGCCTCGTCGGGGTCCTGCTCGTCTCGGGCTCCGCCGCGACGAGCAGGGGTATGGACACACCCACCAGAAGGGGAAGATCATGACTCACGCCGCTGTGCGGTTCCCCTACCAGGACGCCGCCCTGTCCGTCGACCAGCGCGTCGAGGACCTGCTCGCGCGGATGGACCTCAGGGACAAGGCCGGGCTGCTGTTCCAACCGATGGCGCAGATCGGCGGATTCGACGAGCCGGGCCCGTTCGGCAAGCCGCCGACGCGCGCATTGCTCGACCGCCGCATCAACCACGTCAACATCCTGTTCGTGCCCTCCGCGCGGGAGATCGCGCAGTGGCACAACGCCATCCAGCAGCAGGCCCTCCAGAACGGCCTCGGCATCCCGATCACCGTCTCCAGCGACCCCCGGCACTCCTTCACCAACAACCCGGCGATGGCGCTGCTGTCCGGCCCCTTCTCCCAGTGGCCCGAGCCGCTCGGCTTCGCGGCCGTCGGGTCGGCGGAGCTGGTCGAGCGGTTCGCCGACGTGACCCGCCGGGAGTATCTGGCCGTCGGTATCCGCACCGCGCTGCATCCCCAGATCGATCTGGCCACCGAGCCCCGGTGGTCGCGCACCTTCGGCACCTTCGGAGCGGACGCCACCCTGACCGCCCGGCTGGGGGTCGCCTACGTCCGGGGTCTGCAGGGCGAGCAGGTCGGAGCGCGGTCCGTCTCGGCCATGGCCAAGCACTTTCCCGGCGGCGGTCCCCAGAAGGACGGCGAGGACCCGCACTTCCCCTACGGCCGGGAGCAGGTCTACCCCGGCGGCCAGTTCGATCTGCATCTCGAGCCCTTCCGGGCGGTCATCGCCGCCGGAGTCTCGCAGATCATGCCGTACTACGGGATGCCGGTCGGCACTCCGTACGAGGAGGTCGGCTTCAGTTTCAACCGGGGCATCGTGACGGGGCTGCTGCGCGAACAGCTGGGCTTCGACGGCATCGTGTGCAGCGACTGGGGCATCATCTCCCACACCTGCTGGGGGGTGGAGCACCTGAGCCACGCCGAACGCATGGCCAGGGCCCTGGACGCGGGAATCGACCAGTTCGGTGGCGAGGAGGACGTCGACGTCCTGCTGGGCCTGCTCGCCGACGGCACCGTCAGCGAGCAGCGGATCGACACCTCGGTGCGCCGCCTGCTGCGCGAGAAGTTCCGGCTCGGGCTGTTCGAGCACCGGTTCGTGGACGCGGGCCAGGCCGACGCGATCGTGGGCGGCCCCGAGGCACGGGCCGCGGGTCTGGCCGCCCAGGCAAGCGCGCACACCCTGCTCAAGAACGCCGAGAGCGGCCCCGCCCGCCTGCCGCTGCGCGGTTCGCCCCGGCTCTACCTCGAGGGTCTCGCGCCCGAGGCGATCGGCGAGCGGGCCCAGGTCGTCGCGACTGTCGCCGAGGCCGACGTCGCCGTGCTGCGCCTGGTCACGCCCTGGGAGCAGCGGGGCGAGCCCGGCACCTACGAGACGTTCTTCCACGCCGGCTCCCTGGCGTTCTCCGCCGAGGAGGTGGCTCGGATCCGGGAGATCTGCCGAACCATACCGACCGTGATCGACATCTACCTCGAACGCCCCGCGATCCTCGCGGACCTCACGGACGCCACCGCGTCCCTCATCGCCAACTTCGGCGCCTCGCCGGAGGCGTTCGTCCGGGTACTGTTCGGGGAGGCCGAGCCACAGGGGCGGTTGCCCTTCGATCTTCCCTCCTCCATGGCCGCGGTCGAGGCAGGTCACAGCGACGTGCCCTTCGACGCGGTGAACCCGACCTTCGGCTTCGGGTTCGGCCTGCGGTACACCTGACCGAGGCGGCCGCGGGAGAGAGGGAGAACAGAACGATGAGCCTGCGTGGTCGCGGCCTCAAGATGGTGATGAAGCCCTTCGCGCGGATACGATCCACGCAGGTGGCCGCGCTCGGCGCCGCACCGGGCAGTGTGGTCGTTCTGGGGGACGGCCTCGCGGCCAGCGGCAACTGGGAGGAGTGGTTCGCGGGTGTTCCCGTGCGCAACTTCGGGATCGACGCCTTGCTGATCGATGAGCTCCGTTCGCTTCTTCCGCATCTGGGTGCGCCCCGCGCTGTCGTCGTCCTGATCGGCACGAGCGACCTGTTGGGGCTGGGCGGATCGGGCGAACCCCGGCGGGCGGCCGAGCGTCTGGCCCGCGCCGTCGAGGCCATCCAGGCCCGGGTCGGGACCGCACCCGTCGTTGTCGTCGGCGTCCCGCCCCGCCACCTGGTGCGCGCGGCCGTCGACCGGTTCAACCGGCGCGCCGCCGACCTGGTGGCGGCCCGAGGGGCGGTGTTCGTGGACGTGACGACAGCCCAGACCGAGCAGGACGCCAGCGATGGCTTCCTGCTGTCCGTCGGCCGCTGGGATGCGGCCGTGTACGCCTCCGTCGCGGCCGCGGTTCGCCCCTTTCTCCCGCCGGCCGGGCTCGCGTCGGTCGAGACCCGCCCCGGGCAGGAACCTCGATGAGCCGCCAGGCGCGGCTGCAGCTGCGGAGTTCGGCCAAGCGGGTGGCGCTGTTCCGAGCGCTGCCGCCGCCGACGGGCGCGGTGGTCTTCCTCGGCGACAGCATCACCGAGGGATGCGCCTGGGAGGGATGGTTTCCCGAGCTGCGCACCGCCAATCGCGGCATCAGCGGGGACCGGGTCGCCCAGATGACAGCGCGCCTCGACAGCGCGCTGCACCGGCCCGCGGTCGTCAGCATCCTGGCCGGAACGAACGACCTGCACCTCGGTGACTCCCGGCAACCGGACGCGATCGCGGACCGGTTCCGCCTGCTCGTCACAGCCGTGCGGGACGGCGCTCCGGAGGCTGCGCTCCTGGTGAACAGCGTCCTGCCGCGCCAGCAGAGGTTCGCCGACCGCATCGAGGCGCTCAACGCGCGTTATCGGCAGATCGCGGCGACCGCCGGAGCGCGGTACCTCGACCTGTGGCCGGTTCTCGCGGCCCCGGATCGCTCGCTGCGGCGCGAGCTCACCGTCGACGGCCTGCACCTGAACGCGGCCGGCTACCGGGCATGGGTCGAGATCCTGCGCCCGCACCTGCTCGCCCACCCGAGCGCGCGGCGCCTGGCCAGGCCCCCTGCTCCCGGGGAACGCGCGTGAGCACGCCCTCCGAGCCACCCGGTGCGGGCACACCGCCTCCGGCCGCACCGGCAAAGGTCGCACCAGCCGCGGGCCGCCGCGGCCCGGGACGGCCACCCCGCCTGAACCGCGAGCTCATCGTCGCGGCCGCGGCCGAGATCGACCCCGAGGCCCTGACACTGCAGGCCGTGGCCGACCGGCTCGGCGTGGACCGCAAAGCCATCAACTACCACATTCCGGGCCGCGACGAGCTGCTTGCGCTGGTCGCGGAACGGTCGCTGGTCGCCGAGCTCGGCCAGCTCGTTCTTCCGCTCGACGACTGGCCGCAGGCAACCCGCGTCTTTGCCACGGGCCTGCGGGCAGCGCTGCTGAGCAGCAACTCCCTGTCCCTGTATGTCAGCACGCTACCCAGCGCCGGGGTCCTGCGCCCCGCGGACCAACTGCTTCACGCGCTGCTCGGCGCCGGGTTCGACGACGCCGCCGCAGGCCGCGCGCTGACCCTCATCTGCGCGGCGGTCTTCGAGGATGCCCGGGCAGAACTGCTGGCCAGGCGTTTCGGTCAGCACCCCACCGAGGTCGCGAGCAGACGTGTTCTCGCCGAGCTACCCGACGAGGCACTACCCGCGATTCGCCGCGTGTTCGCCACGAGTCACTGGTCCAGGCCGGACAGCCTTGACTTCTACCTTGAGACCATCGTCTCCGGGCTCACCCGGTGGCTCGAACAGCACCGTCAGGGCTGAGACGACCACCGGTGCCGCCCCGCGGCCGGGGCTCGCCGTGACGAGGCCCGGCCGGGCCTGGTCAGGTCGGACCGCGGTCCACCGCCGGGTGACCGGCCGCAGGCTGGCCGACCGCCAGGTCATGGCTGAGGTAGTGGCGCATCACCGCGGCCTGGTCCAGGCTGGCCGAACTGCCCTGGAAGATGATGCTGCCGTGGCCGATCAGGTAGACATGGTCCGCCACGGCGAGCGCCCGGCTCACATACTGCTCGACGATCAGCAGGGCGGTACCGCGAGCGGCCAGCACGTGCAGCGCCTCGAAGATCGTGTCGACCACGATCGGGGCCAGGCCCATGGAGACCTCGTCGAGCAGCACAAGCGACGGTGACCCGAAGAAGGCCCGGGAGAGCGCGACCATCTGCTGCTGGCCGCCCGAGAGCCGGCCCGCGAGGTCGCCGAGGCGTGTCCGCAGCGCCGGAAACATGTCCAGAGCGGGATCGAGTGAGGTGTCCTTCTCCCACGGCGGGATCTGCAGGAGGAGGTTCTCGCGGACGGTCAGCGAGCGGAAGATGCCGCGGCCTTCCGGAATCAGACACACCCCGTGGCGACGCCGCTCGCTGGGCGCCTCGTGGGTCACGTCCTGGTCGTCGACCAGGACGTGACCCACGCTGGGACGCATGAGGCCGGAAGCCACTCGCAGGAGCGTCGTCTTCCCCGCGCCGTTGGAACCCAGCAGGGCCACCACCGAGGCGGCGGGGATCTCCAGGTCGATGTCGCGCAGGACCGTCGTGCGGCCGTACCCCGCGCTGACACCCTCGAGCCGCAGCTGCGGACCGGTCACGGCTGGACCTCGCTCACTGATCGTGAAGCCGTGGCCGGCGTGTTTTCGGTGTCCCCGCCGAGATACGCCGCGCGCACGGCATCGGATGACAACACCTCGGCCGTGGGACCGGACGCCAGCATTTTCCCGAAATCGAGCACGTAGAGCTCGTCGCAGACCTCGCCGACGAGGGCCATGTCATGTTCGACGAGCAGAATGCCCACCCCACGTTCGCTCACCACCTGACGGAGAATCTCACCGAACCGAGCGGTCTCCGCCCGGTCGAGCCCGGACGACGGCTCGTCCAGCAGCAGAATCCGGAAGTCCCCGGCCAGACAGCGAGCAAGCTCCACCAGGCGCCGCTGCCCGGTGGACAGCGTTCCCACCTGCCGGTCGGCCAGGTCGACCAGGTCACACAGCGCCAGCGCGCCGGCGGCCGCCGCGCGCACCTGGCCAGCGTCGGACCTGCGCGGCAGGAACTGGCGCACCGGACTGCCGCCGGCCAGTCCGGCCTCGAGCCCCAACGCGACGTTCTGCCGCACGGTCATGGTGTCGAACAGCTCCATGATCTGGAACGTCCGCCCGACCCCTCGCCGCGCCCGGGCCGCTGGGCCGCGTCGCGTCACGTCCACGAGATCGAGCCGGAGGCCACCCCTGGCGGGATGGATCAACCCGGAGATGGCGTTGAACGTCGTGGTCTTGCCCGCGCCGTTGGGGCCGATGAGCCCGGTGATGGTCCCGGTGCGGGCCGCGAGATCGACGTCGTCGATCGCGACCAGACCACCGAACTGCACCCGGAGTCCCTCGACCGTCAGCGACAGCGGAGCGACCCGCGTCGCTGTCGAGGTGGCTCGCGCCGGCACCGCCCCGTCCCGCCCCGCGTGGGCGGATCGTTCGGGTCGCCGGAAGACCCGGTCGACCGCTTCGCGCAGCCAGGCCGGCACGGCGCGCCTGTCAGCCGGCGTCAGCGCGTAGAGGATCACGGTCACGCTCGTGAGGAGGGTGATGTAGTTCCCGATGTTGTCCAGGGTTATGTACGAAGGGGCCAGCGTCAGCGCCACCGCCGCCTGCAGGGCATACCAGGGCTCGGTGCCGGTCGTGACGACGATGAGGGTCAGATACGTCAGGGAGATCAACGGCTGGTAGTTGTCCGCCGCCACGGTCAGCTGGGCCATACCGGCCAGGGCACCGGCCACCGCGGCGATGAAGGCCGACAGGCAGAAGACCAGGACCCGGGTCGTGTTCACCGAGACCCCGTGCGTGGCCAGCGCGACCGGCGAATCGGCCATCCCCCGCAGCAGCCGGCCGAGCCGACCACGGTCCAGGGCGATGATCGCGAACGTGGTCACCACGGCCAGCGCGAGGCACACGTAGTAGAAGCCCTTGTCAGAGTCCAGGCCCCACAGGGCGGGGCGGGGCATCGCCAGCCCGAGGTTGAGCTCGCCGAACATGAAGCTCTTGGTGTAGAAGAGCTGCTGCACCGCGATGCCGAACCCGAGGGTGGCCAGAGCCAGGTAGATGCCACCATGCCGCGTCGCCGGGATGGCCAGCAGGGCGCCGATGGGAACGGCCACCAGTCCGGCCGCGGCGAGCGCGAGACCCCAGGGCCAGTGGTGATCGACGGCCAGGTGCGAGAAGGCGGCGGCTCCGATCGCGGTGAACGCGATGTGGCACAGCGACACCTGCCCTGAGGTCCGGACCAGCAAGCCGAGTGACAGGAAGAGCATCACCATGGTGAGCGTGACCGTCCAGTCCCCCAGGTGGAAACCCGCGAAGCTGGGCACCAGCACGAGGACCACGAGAATCACGACGCCGGCACCCACCTGCAGCGCGGACGGCGCCACCCAGTTCGCCCGACGGTCGGGGGCACGCGGGACGCGGGACTGCAGCCACCGCCTCGGGAACAGCAGCAGCACCAGGAACAGGACGATGAACGGCAGGCTCGCCGGCACCTGGGCGAGAAAACCGCTGGTGAAGTACTTCGTGCCGAGGGAGCCCAGCAGCCCGATCGCCAGTCCCCCCAGGAAGGTGATCGGCAGGCTGGTGAACGATCCGATGGCCGCGGCGCCGAAGGCCTGGACGACCAGAAGGGTCAGCGTCGTCTGGTCCAGGGGCACGGAGGAGGCCAGCAGAAGGCCGGAGGTCATCGCGAAGACGATGCCGATGGTCCAGGCCCACTGCCGGGCGCGGTTGGGGTTGGTACCGGCCAGATCGAGCAACTCGGAGTTGTCCACGACGGCGCGCATCGCGATCCCCAGCCGCGCGCGGCGGAAGAACACCGAAAGCGCGACGGTGGCAGCCACCGCGACGACGAAGATGATGATTTTTTCAGCGGTGACCCGGGTGCCGAAGATCGTGACCACGTTCGTCGGCAGGAAGGACGGGATCGTGCGGGACCGGGTCCCGTAGATGAGCTGGAATCCGGTCTGCACCAGCAGCAGGACACCGACCGTCGCCGTGACCCGCAGCGCGAGGCTGGCGCCGGCGAGGGCTCTGGCGAAACGGGCGAACGCCACCCCGCCGAGCGGGCCGAGAACGACCAGGACCAGGGCACCGGCCAGCGGCCACGGCACCCCGTGCTGAACATGGAGGAAGTAGAAGGCGTACGCGGCGATGGTGGCGAGGGCGCCATGGGCGAAGTTGAACACGCCCGAGGTCTTGTACGTCAGAACCAGACCGGCGCCCGCGAGCCCGTAGACCGCGCCGGTAACCAGTCCGGCGATGATGAAGGGTAACAATTCCATGACCCTTTCGTGCTCACGGCAACGGATATCGCGGGTGAGGCGACCCGGTTCTCGGTCGCCCCACCCGGTCCGGTGGCTGTCAGCTGGCTGGAAGCAGCTTCACGAACGGGGCCAGCTTCTGCTGGTCGATGCACTCGGCCTTGCCGCCGTTCACAGAGGCGAACGCGCCGCTTTTGATGGTGAAGGTGAAGTAGCAGTTGGACGAGGCCAGGTTCTGCTCCGCCCCCTGCGGATAGCTCAGCGGCGGAAGAAGTCCGTCCGCGGTGAAGCCCTGGAGTCCGTGCAGCGCCTGGGTCACCTGCGCGGGAGTGGGGTTGTCGCCAAGGTGAGCGGCCTGCGCTGCCCCCTTGAACACCTCGGCGATCGACCAGGCAGCCGAGGCGGCCGCCCCGGTCTCGGTGCCGGGGGCGTACTTCGCCATGCCCGCCTGGAAGGCCCTGATACCCGGGATCGTGGTGTCGTACCACGGCGCATAGCCGCTGATCGCGATCGCGCCTTCGGTGTTCCTGTCCTTGAGCCAGTCGTTCGGCTCGATCGCCTGGGCTGGGGCGGCGACCCGCGCCTTCAGGCCCTGCGCGACACACGAGTCCAGCACACGCAGAACGACGTCGGACCCCGCGCCGATGAGCATCGCCTGCACTCCGGCGTTCTTCAGCTGCAGACACGGTGCGGTGTAGTCGGCAGCGGACGAGGAGACCTTGACCGACGTCGTGGTCTGCCCGAACCCGCCGGCCGCCGCCTGGATGATCGGCAGCGACTGGGCGCACCCCGCGGATTCCGCGCAGTAGGCGAAGCCGAAGTTCCTGACGCCGACACGGCTCGTCTCCTGGCTGACCGAGAAGACGCTGGCGAACGGGTTGAGACCCACGTTGAAAAACGAGGGGTTCCGGTAGTCGGAATTTCCGATGATACCGATCGCGGGGATCTTCTTTGCCTTGAGATAGGCACTGAAAGTATAGGCGGGCGGGAGGCCGACCAGGGCGATGACATGATCTTTCTCGACCAGCTCCCGGACGTTCCTGAGCCCGGTGGCCGGGTTGCCGGCATCGTCCTTGACGATCAGGTCGATCCGGTGGCCGTTGATGCCGCCGCTGGCGTTGACCGACTTCGCCCACGCCCTCACCGCGTCGCAGTACGGGCCGGCGGACGAGGCGAGCGGACCGCTACACGTCAGGGGACTGCCCAGCTTCCAGGTCGACCCGGCTGCGCTGGTGCCGCCGGAGCTCGACGAGCAACCCGCCGCGACGACAGCGATCGCCAGTGCGACCACACCGGCCGATAACGCGCGCAGGCGCATCCGGTTTGTTCTCTGTGCTCGGTCTCGGCGCATCTGGTTCGTCCTCTCAGAAGTTCTTCCCGTGCGCCGGTCGACGCGGCGACGAAGGCTGGGGTTCGACGAAGGCTGGGGTTCGACGAAGGCTGGGGTTCATGGATCGCCACAGCGGTCTGGGCCCCATGACGAGACGGGTCAGGGCGGCTGCTGGCACGGCTACTGGCCGGACTTCGCGGGGACGGCGCGGCCCACGGCCGTCACCGGCGCAACGGCCGTCACCGGCACAACGACCGTCACCGGCTCGCAGCCGGCGGCGGTCACGGTGACCGTGACGTCGCCGGCCTCGTGTCCGGCCCGGACGACCGCGAGCGCGCGTCCCCAGTAGGTCGAGTACCGGCCGGCCGAGAAGCTCTCCTCGGTGACGGGTCGGGCGCTCCCGAATCCGAGCAGTGTGCCGGCGCCGGTCACCTGGACCGTGACCGTGCGGTCGGCCAGGGGGCGCACCGTTCCCGCGGCGTCCGTGAGCGCGATGGGGAGATAGCCGAGGTCGGCTCCGTCGGCCCGCAGCTCGCTGCCTTCGGGTTGTACCTGGAGCCGCAGCTCTGGGCCGGCGCTGGTCAGGGTGTCCCGACCGAGCTCCCCGCCGTCCGCGTCATAGGCGACGGCGGTGAGGTTCCCGGGCTGGTACGGGAGGGAGAACGTGGCCAGGTAGTCCTGCTCCGGTCCCGCTGGCGCGTCGCCGACCCGGTCTCCGTTGAGCAGCAGTTCGACCCGGTGGGCGTCGGCGTACACCTCGACCACCGCGGTCCGCCCCTCATGGCCCTCCCAGCTCCAGCTGTGGAGGGAGTTGGTGCTGCGCCAGGCGTTGGAGTACTGCTTCTCGCCGGAGTGGTTCACCGGTTGGACGGCGAGATGGGGGGCCTTGCGCAGATGCCAGGCGATCTCGTTGAGATAGGACTGGGTCTGGCGATGCCCGGTGATGTCGATCACCGGCTCGCCCGCCAGCAGCGCCGGCCAGGGGCCGAACAGGCTAGGTCGCCGGCCATACGGGAGTACCGCGATGGCGGCCTCTCCGATGTAGTCCCAGCCGGTCCAGGTGAAGTCGCCGATGACGTGCGGCATCGTCTCGATCTCGCGCCAGATCGGGACCGTCTCCGTCGGCCCGGTCTCACTGCCGACGATCACCCGCTCGGGGTGGAGCTTCGCGTCCTTTCGGTAGCGGCCGGCCATGTAGTTGTATCCGGCGACGTCGAGGGCGGCGTAGGCGTCACGGGTCCGCCGATCGACCGCCGGCAGTCGGACGATGCGGCGAAGCGCCGGGTGCAGGATCCCCATGAGGAGGTTGAGCACGGCGATGAGGTTCTTGTTCGGGGCGTCGCCGTCCTTCTCACCGGCGGTCTTCGCCTCGACCTTCTCGCCCTTCCCGCGAAAGATGAGGTTGAGGAAGCCATTGATACAGTTGGTCACGAGGCGGGTCGGGTCGAGCTCGCGGGTACGGTCGGCCATCTCACGGTTACGCTGAACGCCCTGGGCGGTCGCGGTCTCGGGGATCTCGTTGCCGATGGAGTAGAGAATCACCGACGGGTGGTTGAAGTCCTTCGCGACGAGCGCTTCGAGGTCCCGCTCCCACCACTGCTCGAACTCCGCGGAGTAGTCAGCTCTGCTTTTTGGCCGCCACCACACGTCGGTGAGCTCGTCCATGACGAGCACGCCGTGGCGGTCGCAGGCGCGCAGGGTCGCCCGGGAGATCGGGTTGTGTGCGCTGCGAATCGCGTTGAAACCGCTTTCCCGCAGGATGCGGACCCGGCGTTCCTCGGCCGCGTCCAGCGTGTGCGCACCGATGACCCCGTTGTCGTGGTGGATCGCTGCCCCGCGCAGTTTCACGGGCTCACCGTTGATGCGCAGGCCGCGGCGGGCGTCCACGGACACCGTACGGATCCCGAAGTCGGCGACGGCTTCGTCGACGATCTGGTCACCGTCGGCCAGGACAACGGTGGCGGTGTGGAGCTGTGGACTTTCCGGGGACCAGAGCGCCGGCGCCGGCACCGTGACGCGCTGGCGCAGCGTCTTTTTCTCACCGGGTCCGACCGACAGCCGCTCCTCGATCGGACCGGTGGTGGCGCGCGGGCCCCGCAGGGTGGTGGTGACGGTCACCGTACGGCTCTCGGTACCGTCGTTGACGGTCTCGATCTGGACTTCGACGACCGCCTCGGTGCGCTCGACCGACTTCGTGCTGATCCGCAGACCATCGGGGGTCACCCGCAGGCGGTCACCGACAAGAAGATGCACCGGCCGGTAGATACCGCTGCCGGAATACCAGCGGCTGTTCGGCCCACGATCGTTGTGTGCGACGACTTCGACGCGGTTGTCGGTGCCGTAGTCAAGAAACGTGTCCAGCGTGACCTGGAAAACCGCGTAGCCGGAGGGGCGGCCGCCGGCGAGGCGCCCGTTGACGAAGACCTCCGAACGCATGTACACACCCTCGAACTCCAGGGTGACGCTACGACCACGCCATTCCTCGGCCGCCCGGAACGTCTTCGTATAGCGGTAGACGCCCCCAGGAAAGTATCCGGTGTTGTGGCTGTTGACGGCCTTCGGGTCCCGCTGCTCGAACAGCATGGCGTCGTAGGGAACCGTCACCGGGCCGATCGACACCCCCGAGCCGTCACCGTGCTCCCTGCTGACGTGCCAGCCCTGGTTGAACGAACTGCGGATCATGAGCACTCCTACATGTCCGGCCCATCGCCATGAGCCATGAGGCGGGCGGCCCGGGTCGACCGTTCACCATGATCGGGAAATGGGTCGGTCGCCCGCGATCGCGTCGCCGAGCCCGCGGCGGGCCGTCTCCTGCCGACCGACCCGGCACCCGCCCCTCCGGGACGCTTCACTGTGACACCTGACACTGCCCACAACTCGCCACCAGGAGCTAATATCTCCCTGGCGGGAGAAACTACTAGCGAGTGTGTTACCGGTCAAGTCACGGTCACCGGCCGCGGGCGGACCCGGCGCCTCCCGTTGCTGCCGGTCGACGTTTCGAGATCGCGGCGGACCGGCCTCGAGCCACCCGTTCGCGTTCCTCGGGTCCGGCGTCCCCTCGGTTGCCGAGTGCGCGGGTCGTCGCCAGCGGAGCCGAAGTCCGGCGGCGGATCCGACAGGGCGGGTTGCTGGTACGAAGGAGGCCGACATGCAGGGATCCGAGGTTGCCGAAGTGCCCCGCGAGCCGGACGGGCCCGGCGGTTCGGGTCACCCGGCCGACGGACCGGTCGAGCGCGTTCCGGGCACCCGGACCGGTCTGCTGCGTCGGGTGGCCACCCTCCCGGACGGTCGACGGATCACCTACTACAGTCTCCCGACGGCTGGCCCGGACTCCGCGGACGAAGCTCGCCGGGGCACGGACAGCGCGCGGTGACCGAGCGTCGGTACGACCCGACCGCCGACGAGTGGGTGACGTTCGCGACGCACCGCCAGGATCGGATGTACAAGCCGCCCACCGACGGCTGTCCGTTGTGCCCGAGCCGTCCGGGCGGGCGGCTGACCGAGGTGCCACGCGCGGCCTACGAGGTGGTGACCTTCGACAACCGTTTCCCGTCGCTGTCACCCCAGCCACCGGCGCCCGAGGTGGCGGGAACCGAGTTGTACCCGGTGGCGCCGGCGTTCGGCCGCTGCGAGGTGGTGGTCTACTCCGACGACCACCACACGACCTTCGCCGATCTGCCGGCCGACCGGGTCAGGATGCTCGTCGACGTCTGGGCCGATCGGGTCGCCGTCCTCGGCGCGACACCCGGCGTCTCCTACGTGATGCCGTTCGAGAACAAGGGCGAGGTCATCGGGGTCACCCTGGCCCATCCGCACGGTCAGATCTATGCCTATCCCGAGGTGCCGCCGCGACCTGCCCGGGAGCTGCGGGCCGCCAGCGCCTACCGGGACCGCACCGGCCGGTGCGTGGAATGTGACGTCGTCGCGGCGGAGGCAGCCGGTCCGCGGTGTGTTCTGACCGCCCCGACCGCGATCGCGTTCGTTCCGTTCTGGGCCCGGTTTCCCTACGAGGTGCATGTGGTTCCGCGCGCCCACCGCCCGGACCTGGGCGCGCTGGGCGAACAGGAGCGGGCCGACCTGAGCGGGCTTCTGCACCGGCTGACCCGGGGCTACGACCGGCTGTTCGGTTTCTCGCTGCCCTACGTGATGGCCGTACACGGTCGGCCGACCGACGACGAACGCGACTGGGACCCGGTCTCCCACCTGCACGTCGAGTTCACACCGCCCCACCGGTCCGCGACCAGGCTCAAGTACCTGGCCGGCTCGGAGCTCGCCGGTGGCGCCTTCCTGACCGACGTGGCACCGGAGCGGGCCGCCGCCGCGCTGCGGGGGGCGATGGGATGAGCGACCGGGACGCTCTCGCGGCCCGGCTCGCCACCGAGTTCCGCGCGCGCCACGGCCGGCCACCGGCAGGGGTGTGGGCCGCGCCGGGGCGGGTCAACCTGATGGGTGAGCACACCGACTACAACGATGGCCTGGTCCTCCCGTACGCCATCGACTCCGCCGCGCTGGCCGCGGTCGCGCCGCGCGACGACGACAGACTCACCTGTCAGTCCCTGGACCGTCCGGGCACGGCCGCCGTGGACACCGGCGACCTGCGGCCCGGCGCCGTGACCGGATGGCCGGCCTATGTGCTCGGCGCGGTGTGGGCGCTGGGCTGGCCGCGGACTGGGCCGCCCGGCCTGGACATCGTCGTCACCTCGCAGGTGCCGGCCGGCGCTGGACTGTCCTCGTCGGCGGCGCTGACCTGTGCGGTCACGCTGGCCGTGGCCGAGCTCGCCGGTCTGGAGACGGACCGCACCGCCCTGGCGACCGTGGCCCGCCGAGCCGAGACGGACATGGTCGGCGCGCCCGTCGGGATCATGGATCAGATGGCGGCCATGCACGGGCGGGCCGACCACGCGCTGCTGCTCGACTGCCGGTCGCTGGCGTTCGAGCCCGTCCCGCTGCCCGGCCGGGAGTCGGGCCTGACTCTGCTGGTCGTCGACACCCGCGTCAGCCACGCCAACGCCGATGGCGGCTACGCCCGGCGGCGCGCGACCTGCGAGGATGCCGCCCGGACTCTCGGCGTCCAGGCGCTGCGGGACGCGACGGTCACCGCGGTGCGGACCACGCTGGTCGGTGAGCAGCGACGCGTCGCCCGACATGTGGTCACGGAGATCGAGCGGGTCCGGCTGGCGGTGGCCGCGCTGCGCCACGACGATCTGACCGGCCTCGGCGAGATCTTCGCGGCGTCACAGGCATCCATGCGCGACGACTTCCGGATCTCCTGCGCCGAGCTCGATCTCGCCGTGGACACCCTGCTCGACGCCGGCGCGATCGCTGCCCGCATGACCGGCGGCGGCTTCGGTGGCTGCGCCGTGGCCCTGCTGCCCGAAACGGCCGTTGCCGCCGCGACCGCCGCGGTGACCGCGGCCTTCGGGGCCCACGGCTTCCTCTCACCGCGGGCCTTCGAGACGCGCCCATCCCACGGCGCGGCCCGCGTCCACTAGCCACATGTTCACCTGAGGCGTACGGTCAGCCACTGTGTGCGGCCAGCCAGGCGCCGAAGGTGGACATGGTGTGGTCGAAGGGCGCCGTGGCGGGATGGTTGAGGTGGCCATGGTGAACATCCGGCTCCGTCTGGCAGTCGACCTCGACCCCGCGGGTCCGCAGATCGTCGGCGAAGGCCTCGCCCGACGGGCGCAGCGGGTCGTGCTCGCCGGTGATGACCAGGGTCGGTGGGAAGCCGTCGAGGTCCGCCGGGCGCGCGAACGCCTCGGCGGCGCGGGCGATGTTCGCCGCTCCGACGAAGTTGGCCGCCATCATCCGGACCGAGCGTTGCGCGACCCGGCTCAGCACCCGGGTGCGCAGTCCCCGGTTGGCCGCGAGCGGCCGGGCCGGCAGCACGGGATGCAGCAGCGGGTAGGCCAGCAGCAGCCCGGCCGGCGCCACGAGCCCCTCGGTCGCGGCCCGCAGCGTGCTCATGACGGCGAGGTTGGCACCGGCGCTCGCCCCGCCCACGAAGACCCGATCGGCCGCAAGCCCCAGCGACTCCGCTTCGGCCACAAGCCGATGCCAGGCGGCGAGGCAGTCGAGCACGGGGGTGGGGAACCGCACCGCCGCCGCGCCGCGCCAACGCCGCGCGCGGCTCAGCGGCGGCACGCGTCGGTAGTCGACGCTGAGCACGGTCACTCCCCCGCGCGCGAACGCCCGGGACACCGCGTCCCCTTCCGGCATGTCGATCGACCCGCCGGAGAAGCCGCCGCCGTGCATCCACAGCAGCGCCGTCGTACTCGGCGCCGTGGTCGGCCCGTACAGCCTTGCCCGGATCCGTACATCACCAACCGGGACGTCGACGTCGCGGATCTCCACGTCACGGTCGACTGTCCTGGTGCCACCACGACGCGAGCGCTCTGCCACGTGCGACTCCCTTTCCACGGACTCTGTTCGCGACAGGCGGGTCTCGAACCGCCGGGAGAAAAACCGGTGAGGGCAGGACGGGCGCGCCGCGCCGGCCTGCACCGACGCGGGCGCGTACCGCCTCGACGGGTGGAGCCTAGCCTATATTTCCCTTGAGGGAAATATAGGCTAGGCTCCGGCGATACACGACCCAGCCAGAGCATCAGGAGGACGGCCGTGGTAGCGGAGCCGTTGCTGACCAGCAGCAGCTCGAGCGTGTGCCCGCGGGCCGAGGGAGCGCCGTTCCTGGTCGGTGACGAGAGTCGCACCATCGACCAGGCGGGCGCTCATCGTCGACGCCAACGGCGTGATGTCCGACCGAGCGACGCCCCGCCGGGCGATCCGCACACGTCAGACGAGAACTGAGATGTTCGAGGCGGCCAGGGCTGGCCCGGGTCCGTCGACGCACGTGCCACCGATCGTGTCGTGGTTGTGCACCGACGCTGCCGCGGGCGTCACCGGCCGCGTGTTCGACGCGCGTGGCGGCGAGGTGGGAGTGTGGCCGGACTGCCACCAGGTGCGCTCCGTCCTCACCGGTGACCCAGGCAGGTCGCCGCCGTCGTCCGTCAACGAGCTGGACCAGTTGGCCCCCGCCCAGCTGCTCGACTGAGCAGTACCGCCTTCCCAGGGAGAATGCCATGACCGTCGCCACCGACCATCTGGATCCGACCAGGACTCCTCAGGAGCGGGCCCGTTTACTCCTGGCGCGGATGACCGTCGCGGAGAAGTCCCGACAGTTGACATGTCTGATGCCGATGCTGCTGCTGCGCGAGGGGCATCTGCTCGAGGACGCCGCGACGACGATGCTGACCACCGGTATCGGAGCCGTGGTGTCCCTGCATACCGAGGATCCCTCTCGCGTCGTGACGGGGGTCAACGAGATCCAGCGGTTCCTGGTCGAGCGCACCCGGCTGGGCATCCCGACCCTGTTCCAGGTGGAGGCGCTCAACGGTGTCGTGACGCCGCGGCATCCGGTCTTTCCGACGCCGATCGGGCTGGCCGCGACGTGGAGTCCCGAGCTCGTCCGCCAGATGACCGACATCCTTCGTAAGCAGATGATCAGACTGGGTCTGCGGCACGCGCTGTCGCCGGTCCTCGACATCGCCTTCGACCCCAGATGGGGGCGGGTACACGAGACCTACGGCGAGGACCCGCTGCTGGCCGCGACGTTCGGAGTCGCGTTCGTCCGGGGAATCCAGAGTGACGACCTGTCGCAGGGCGTCGTGGCCACCGCCAAGCACTTCCTCGGCTTCGGGTTGGGTCAGGGCGGGCTGAACGCCTCCTCCTATGAGGCGGGTAGCCGGTTCACCCGGGACGTGGTCGCCTTCCCGATCGAGGCCGCGATCAACTCCGCCGGACTGCGGTCGGTGATGACCTCCTACGGCGACGTGGACGGCGTTCCCGCCGGGGTGTCCCGTGAGCTGTTGCACGATCTGCTGCGCGAACAGATGGGCTTCGACGGCTTCGTCGTCGCCGACTACATGGCACTGCAGCACGCCCTGGACCGCCAGCGGGTCGCCACCGACAAGGCCGAGATCGCCCGGTACGCGCTGCACGCCGGCCTGGACCTCGAGGCGCCGTTCGTCTTCGCCTACGGCGAGACGCTGGCGGAGGAGGTCGAGGCCGGTCGCGTCCCGATGGCGGAGCTGGACGCCGCCGTGCTGCGCCTGCTGACGGTCAAGTTCGAGCTGGGTCTGTTCGAACAGCCGTACGCGCCCGAAGGCCCGGTGGAGATCACCCCGACCACGGCCGAGGGCGTCGACCTGGCTCTCGAACTGGCCGAACGCAGCGTGATCCTGCTCGAGAACAACGGCATCCTGCCGTTGCGACCGGGGCTGAAGGTCGCCGTCGTCGGGCCGCTGGGGCACGAGGCCCGCCAGCAGTTCGCCACCTACAGCTACCCGGTCGGCCGGGACATGTACCGGTTCATGGAGGCGGGGGGCCTCGGGAACCTGGCGGGCATGGACTTCTTCCGCGCCGACCCCGAAGGCGAACAGACCCGCGACCTGGATTCCGAGGCCTACATTCGGTTCCGTTACGGGACCCGGTCGCTGGCCGAGGAGATCGCCGACCTCGCCACGGAGGTCGTCGTGGAGCCCGGGTGCGGGCTGACCGAGCACCTCGACGGTGAGGCACTCGCCCGAGCGGTCGACGCCGCCCGCAACGCCGATGTCGTCGTCCTGGCGCTGGGCGGCCACAGTGCCGCGATCGGTGGCGGCACCGAGGGCGAGGGCACCGACACGGCCGACATCGAACTGCCGGCGGTCCAACGCGAGCTGGCCGCCGCCGTGGCCGCGGCCGGTACGCCCCACGTGACCGTTCTGATCCAGGGCCGGCCCTACCCGCTGCCCGCGGCCGTGCTCGAGTCCGCCGCGTTGATGGTGGCGACCTTCGCCGGCCAGACGGGCCCGCGGGCGCTCGCCCGGGTGCTGTTCGGCGAGGTCAATCCCGGCGGAAAGCTGCCCTACACCGTCCCTCGGCATGGTGGGCAGTTCCCGATCTATCACTACCAGCGGGCGGACAGCGGGTATCGCCGACCGGCCGTCATCCGGGGCCTGCACTACCGTGACCTGTCGGCCACCCCGCAGTACCCCTTCGGATTCGGCCGCAGCTACACCAGCTTCGACCTGTCCGACCTCGAGACCACGTCGGAGATCGGCACCGACGGTACCGCGACGGTGACACTGACCGTGACCAACGTCGGCGAACGGACCGGCGCGGAGGTCGTGCAGCTCTACGCCCGCGTCAACGCGGCGGTGGTCACCCGACCCGCGCAGCAGCTCGCCGGCTTCGCCCGGGTCGAACTTGACCCGGGCGAAGCCGCTCGGGTGACCTTCCAGCTCTCGGCCGACCAGTTCGCCTTCAGCGGCCTCGACCATCGGATCGCGGTCGAGGCCGCCAGGGTTGACCTGTTCGTCGGCGCGTCCTCCGACGACCGGCGACACGAAGCGTCGCTGCGGATTGTCGGAGATCGGCGCGTTCTCACACCCGAGAAGCGCACCTTCCTGCCGACGGTGGACGTCACACGGCTCGGGACGAGCCAGGGCTCGTAGCCCCGTCGATCGACCCCACCGAGGCGGCGGGCGAGGTCGTAACACGGTATCGACAGCCGCCCGCGATGGTCACCGCGATCCCACGGAGCCGGAACGGCACCATCACCGGGCCGATCGAGGAACGGCTGTTCCCGGAGCTCCACATCATGACCGTGCTGTGCGCCAAAATAGAGGATCGAAGCCCGGAAGGGTCCTGCCGTGAAAGCTCGCCCGCTGTCGGCCTTATCCGCCGTGCTGTTATTCCTGGCCCCGTTGGCGGGCTGCCACAACGGTATGGCCAGCTCAGCCTCGTCCTGCAACACCCCCGGGGTGTCGAGGAACGAGGTCCGGATCGGTCTCGTCTATCCGGACAGCGGAGCACTTGCCAGAACCTTCCAGCCGGTGCGCTCGGGACTGAACGCCAGGCTGGGTGTCGTGAACGAATCTGGCGGCGTGCACGGCCGCCAGATTCACTACACCTGGTCGGATGACCGGGGTCGGGCGGACACCAACGCGGTGGTCAGCCGGGGCCTCGTGGAGAAGGACCATGCCTTCGCCGTCATCGAGGCGACCGCCGCATCCTCCGGTGGAGCCGGCTATCTCGCCACGGAAAACGTCCCGGTGGTCGGTATCGGAATGGATGCCGCCTGGTCTCGCTACCGGAACATGTTCACCTACGCCCTTCCCAGCAGCGCCACACCCTCGGCGGAAGTCGTGACCACCCTCGGTGCGTACGCGCGAGAACAGGGCGGTTCCCGTGCCCTGGTCGTCGGCGATCCCGCCGGCCTCGATGTCACGGACGACCTCGCCGAACAGATGCGCGCCAGCCTTGTTTCGGTCGGCATTCCAACGCTCTCCGCGAATGCCGACGAGCCACCCACCAACAGTCAGATCGGAGAGATCATTCGCCTGATTCGCACCGAACGGGTGGACACTCTGGCCAGCACCCTGACGACCGACACCTTCGCACGCATCGTTGCCGAGGTCCGGCAGGCCGGGGTGCCACTGAAGGTCATCCTCAGTGGCAGTCAGCCTCCCGGTGACAACCTGCTCCGCGAATACGGTCCGCTGCTGGCCGGCCTGACCACGTATCTCATTATCTCGCCGGGTTCGGCGTCGCTGGGTGCCGCCGCCTACCGGGCCGCCACAGCCCGCTTCGCTCCTGAACTGGAGGACAGCCTCAGCGTTCTCGCCGAGACCGGGTATCTCCTGGGTGACATGTTCATTCGCGGTCTCGAATCCGCCGGCCCCTGCCCCACCCGGCAGAGCTTCATCACCGGCCTGCGCGCCGTGAAGAACTACACGGCCGGTGGTCTCATCCCGACCGTCGACTTCGAGAGGGACTTCGGCAAGGCACCTGTCTGCTACCCGTTCACCGCGGTCAACGCCACCGGCACGGGCCTGGTCCTCGCCTCTCCCAACTTCTGCGGAGAACGCATCACCCCTGGCAGCGCCCACTGACGTGACCGGGAGCCCTACCGGAGGAGGTCGCGGTCACGGAACGTGGCGGCCGCCATACCGGCGAGATCGCCGGTCTTCGGCGAGACAAGAAGAAAACGGATACGCCGGTACCGCTTTCCGTTCGGAGAGATCGCCTGACCGCCGGCGGCCTGGACGCAACGGTTGACGCGCCGTAGATTCCGAATGTCCTCGATCATCGCATCGCCGAGCACCGAGTTCAGCGACTGCGCACCTGTGCTCAGGACATCCGGCGGACGAGCAGCGGGCATCGTGGACGGCGAGGGATATTCCGTCGCATGGCTGGAGACTATCATCACCTCGGTCGCTCCGAGATCCAGCGCCGGTTTGATGGGCGTGTTCAGCCGGACCCCACCGTCGATGTAGAACCCCGCCGCCCCGCTGGTGTCTCTCCGCTCCGGAGGAAAGAGCACGGGAATCGCGGAAGAAGCGACGACATGCTGGTAGGTGAGCGGTGTCGGTATGTAGTCCAGAGCACCATCCGCGGCCATCGGCGGCGTGGGAGCGTTGCTGTGGACGAGAACCCGACTGCGCCCTCCGGTCCCGTCCTGCTGGCACAGCGTCGCGACTACCGCGACAGCCTCGGGATATCCGTTCCGCACGTTCCTGACCACCTGGTCAGGGCGGTAGAGCTTCTGCGCGGTCCTGTGCAGCGGGCCCGTGTCCAGCAGGCCGGTGACGGAGATTCTGCGGGACCGGAACGACCGGCCACCCTCCGGGCATGACCAAGGGGAGAAAGTACACTACCGAACACCTGCCGAGAATCGAGCTCTGCCCACGCCTCGGTCAGTGACGCGTCGATTTCAGCAGGTTTTTCCAGATGGGCGCTCTGGGCGAGCAGCGCGGCGTTGACAGCCCCCGAGCTCGTACCCACGATCACTACTCGATCGTATTTCTTGATTTCCGGCGCGAGGCACGCGAGCGCACCCGCGGCGTACGCGCCACGGGCGGCGGCTCCCGCGATCACGATGCCAGGTACCGTTTCGCCGGTTCGGCCAGATCTCGCTGCTTTCGGCATGTCTTCACTGCTCCGGACCTGGTCGCCTGACGGTATCTGCGATGCCCCGCGAAACTAGAACACGGCACCGAGGAAAGCCACGACGCGGGCGTCACCGTTTCATCGGTGACGCCCGCGTTCATCCGGCCCCGCCCCTGGACGGTTTCTCGTGGTTCCAGGGGCGGGCGCGGCCAGGGCCGAGAGTGGCGTTCGCCGCTGTCAGATCACTGCGCGGTGCCGGTGCCGGTGTCCGGTGTCGAGGCCGCGAGCTGCTCGGGGCCCTGCTGGGCCGCGGCCGGGTCCATCCACATGACCTGCCAGCCGTGGCCGTCGAGGTCGAAGAAGCTGCGCGAGCACATGAAACCGTGGTCCTCCAGCCCGTCGGCCTCGACGCCACCCGCGTCCAGTGCGGCCTGCGCGACCGTGTCGACCTCCTCGCGGGAGGACACGCTGAAGCAGTAGAGGGCCAGCGTGTGCGTGGTGGGGTCGGCGATCGGCAGTTTCGCGAACTCGGCGAACTTCTCGCGGGTGAGCAGCATGACGCTGGCCTGTTCGCCGACGAGCATGCAGGCGGCGGTGTCGTCGGTGAAGCCCGGGTGGAAGCCGAAGCCGAGCGCGGCGAAGAACGCCTTGCTGCGGGGGAGGTCGGTGACGGGGAGGTTCACGAACAGGGTGCGGGCGGGGTGCGCGGGGATGGTCACGGCGGGGCCTCCGGATCGGCGGGACGACGGCTACACCCTGATAGACACCGCGGGCCGGCGGAACTCATCGGTGGAGCACGGAACTCATCGGTGGAGCACGGTGGCGGACCAGCCGGACGCTTGGCAGACGTCGAACGAACCACGACGATGTGCGCACTCACGCCCGACACGCCCAGCCTGCCGACGCACCATCGGTGGCGCGGAGCGGCGACCTGCCACATTCGGTCGCAGTGCTTCAGCGACGAGGGCGGCGCGATGATCAGACGGACCGGGGTTGTCCTGAGCCTGTCGCTGGTGGCCTCCATCGCCACGGCGACGGCCGCCACCACGGCGGCCGCGGCACCGATCGGCGCGGTGCCCGACCGGAGGCCTCTCGCGGTCGAGGTGGTGACCGCCCGGGACATCGCGCCGGCGGACGGGGCGCTCGACACGGGAGCGGCCTCGATCAACGACCTGGGCCAGGTGGTCGGCTGGAGCGGCACCGACGATCAGTTCTCCGGAACCGGTTTTCGCTGGGACGGTGCCACCGGGCCCACCGTCACCGCCACCGGTCCGCTCGTCGACATCGCCGACAACGGCAGTGTGCTCGTCCGTGGGACCGTGGGCGGGCTCCGGGAATCCGCCGTGCTCCGCCCGGACGGCGCCTACGGGCTCAGGTTCGAACCCCACGGCCAGAGCGAAAGTGGCTGGGTGGTGGGCTACCAGCGTGAAGGGGACGACACCGGCCCGGTCCTGAGCTGGCAGAACACCGTGACCAGGGCACTCGCCGACGTCCCGGGCCGTGGCACCGCGAACGCGGTCAACGATGCCGGTCTCGTTGTCGGCTCATACCAGCCCACCGTCACGAGCATCCCCCGCCCCTCCCTGTGGACGGCGACCGGTGACCGCCTCGACCTGCCCACCTTCGGCGGTCAGCGCGGGGTGGCGGTCGACGTCAACACCGCCGGGGTGATCGTCGGCAGCGCCGAGGACGCCGCCGGCGTGCGCCACGCGGCCCTGTGGCACGACGGCCAGCCGGTCGATCTCGGGCTGTTCGGTGGCACCAGCAGCGAGGCGATCGAGGTGAACGACGCCGGCCAGGTGCTGGGCAGCGTCCTGTACGCCGATGGACGGCGACGCGGCTTCCGCTGGCAGAACGGCGCCGGTGTGCCCGTCGGCCCCACCGGCGGCCTGGACAACCTGGTCACCGACCTGAACGAGCAGGGGCAGGTCGTCGGCACACATGTCGCCGCGGACGGTTCTCGACAGGGTTTTCGCTGGGACGACTCTCGACTCGTCGAGCTTGCGTTCCCGCCCGGCGCGGCCGGTGGTGAGGCGGTCGCCCTGAACGACCGTGGGCAGGTCGTCGGTCGCACGATCACGGCGCAGCGGACCAGCCGTGCCGCGCTGTGGACCATCCCGGACACGCCCCCACCGCCGCTACCGCCGGCGCCCTGCCCACCGTCCGACAAGGACGTCGACTTCCCGCTGCCGCCGATCACCCTGCCCGACATCACCCTGCCCGACCTCACCGGGCCCGAGATCACGCTGCCCGAGATCACGCTGCCGGGGATCGACCGACCGGAGGTGACGTTGTCCGAGGGGACGGTTCCCGGGGTGGCCACCCGGCTCTGGAGCAGATGTGGTCTCGCCGCGGCCTCGGCCGTGGTTCGGCCCGGCGCCGCCGTCCAGCAGGCGGCGGTCGTGCTGCGGCCGGCCGATATCGGGCCCGTCCTCGGACCTGTTCCCAGCCTCGCCACGGCGATGAACGACCACGGCGAGGCGGTCGGGTGGCGCACGTCGAGCCAGCCGTTCGCGACCGGCGACGGGTTCGCCTGGACCCCGCGGACCGGGCCGGTGGTGTTCGGCGCCACGGTCACCAAAGGATTTGTCAACAACGCCGGCCAGATAGCCGGGCGGACCTCCCTCGACGTGGCGACCACCTGGATTCGTCAGGACGGGGTCGTGTTCGTAGCGGCCATCACCCCGGTCGCGCAGAACGAGCGGGGGCAGGTTCTCGGTGTCGCGCAGCCCTTCGACAATCTCGTCTACCTGTGGGAGAACGGCACCCTCCGGTTGATCGCCGGTGATCAGTCCGGTTTCGCGCTCCGCGTCGTCCCGATCGGCCTGAACGACGTCGGCCAGGTGATCGGGACGGCCTTCTTCGAGGAAGGGCGACCCCATGGCGCGCTCGGTGGCAACGGGACCTGGGTTGACCTCGGCACGCTCGGCGGTCCCACGAGTAACACCCGTGACATCAACGAGCGCGGCTCCATCGTCGGTGGCGCCGACATCCCCGACGGAACCCGCCACGCCTACCTCCGCCGGGATGGTCAGCTGATCGACCTGGGCACGTTCGGTGGGGTCAGCAGCGAGGCCGTCCGGGTCAACGATCGCGACGAGGTTCTCGTCGAGGCGGTGTTCGCGGACGGGAGCAGGCGCGGTTTCCTCTGGCAGGCCGGTACGGTGACACCGGTCGGACCGCCGGCGGGCAGCGGACCGTCCGAGCCGGGCGTACCCCCCGCGCAGGACCGGATGATCGATCTGAACGACAGCGGGCAGGTCCTCGGAATCCGTGTCGACCCGGACGGGACCGGGCACGGATTCGTCTGGTCGACAGGGGCGTCCTATCTCCTTGCGACCTTCGGCGGGGCGGGGAACGACCCCGTCGATCTGACGGACAACGGCCAGGTCGTCGGCTCCGCGGCCCGTTTCGACGACACCGACAGACCCGCGCTCTGGACCATCCCACGACCCTGAAGGCTGTGCCGGTCACGCTCTCGGGGGGTGAACCCCGTAGCATCCACTCGCACGATGACGTCGAGCGCTCCGGTGACCAACCCCTGATGGTCCGGGCGGTCAGCTTCGACGTCGACGACACGCTCATCGACTACTCCGTGTCGATTCCGCGGAGCCTGCGCGGACTGTTCGGTGCCGATGCCGATCCCGACGTCTGGCTGACGTTGATGGACGCGCTGCACCCGCTCTACCTGGACGGCACACTCAGCCATACGGCCTACCTGCGCACCCGCATGGCGGCGATGCTGGCCACGCTGGGTCGCCCGGTACCGGATGACGCCGCGCTCGACCGGATGGAACAGCAGCGCATCACCCTCGCCGAAACGGGGCTGCGGCTGTACCCGGATGTGCTGCCGTGCCTGACGACGTTGCGCGCCCAGGGCATGCCGCTGGCCCTGCTGTCCAACACCGACGGCCGGCTCCAACGGCGAAGACTGCGGGTCGTGGGCCTGACCGGGCTGTTCGACGTCATCGCGCTGTCCGGGGAGATCGGTGTCGCGAAACCGAACCCGGCCGCGTTCGAACACGTGAGCGCGTCCCTGGGGCTGACCACCGCCGATGTCGTGCACGTCGGCGACAACCCGGCCGCCGACGCCCAGGGCGCCCTCGCCGCGGGCAACCCGATGGCCCTGCTCATCGACCGCACCGGCCGCCACCCGACACCGGCCGGCGTGACCCGCATCATGGACCTGCGTGAAGTACCCGACCTGCTGCGAGGAGTCCGATAGGGCACTCGGTGTCCGGAGAGCACGATGCCCGGCCGCAGGCGTACCACCCGGCAGGCCGGGAAGGTCAGCTCGAAGTCGTCGAGCGCACGCTCCACCTCCACCTTGTGCGCGCTGTAGGTGGACGTCGGGATTCCGGTCGTCGGCCAGTCCTCGGCGCGCGCGAGGCCGCCCTTCGAACCGTGGACGTCCACCGGCGCGACCACGTAGGCGCCGACCGAGGAGGCGTGGACGAGCGCGGGCACGGCCGCGGCCCGGACCGCCTCGAGGACGCGGGCGGTGCCGTCCACGTTCGTCGCCCGCATCAGCTCCGGGTTGCGGCTCGGCTGGATCAGCCAGGCCACGTGGACCACCGCCGAGCAGCCTCGGAAGGCCTCGGTCAGCGGTTCGGCGGCGTCCGGATCGGCGATGTCGATCGAGGTCCAGCGCACGCGCGCGTCGACCGGATCGGTGGGCAGCCGGCGTGCGATGCCGACCACCTCCTCGACGGACGGATCCGCCAGCAGGGTGTGGACAAGGGCGTAACCGATGTTCCCGGTGGCTCCGACGATCGCGACACGCATGCCGCGGGCCTTCCCGGCCTGCCCCGGTTGACTCCCGCCGGCGGATGCCGGACGCGTCGGCTACCTGAGGACGGCGTCGATGCTCTTCTTCAGTGCGCTGGGCTGCGCCGGGCTGTGCGGAGCCTTCTCCCTGGCCTCCAGCAGACGTTCCCCGATCTCGGCGAGCTGCCTGCGGCCGAGCCGCTCCCGCACCTTGGGAAACCAGTCCTCTTCCTCCTCCTCGATGTGGTGTGACACGTTCTCGATCAGCACGGTCGTCTTGGCGGTGAAACGTTCCGCGTCGGGTGCGAGGACGGCGAGTTCGACGGCGAGCAGGTCGGCCACGTGATGTTCCTCGTACGACTCCAGGATCTCGTCCGTCAGGTCGGGCAGCAGGCCCCGTACCTCCGGGTACATGACCTCGTTTTCGAGGTAGGTGTGCACGGTGAGCAGTTCGATGATTTTCTCGCGGGCCTTGCCTTTCGCGGAGAAGGCCCTGTCCCCGGCGTCCTGGAACTGCTTGAAGGCAGCTTTTATCTCCTTGTGGTCGACTTTCAGGAGCACGATCGCATCCGTCGACATCTGATCTCCTTCACCATTGCACCCGATGGAATGCTCGTTTCGGCGGAGATCCGGCAGGGTCAGGGTCGGTCGACCTGGCCGCGCCAGGCTCCGGTCTCGCCGCCACGGTCCTCGATGAACGCCTTGAACCGTTTGAGATCGGCCTTGACCCGCCGGTCGTCCACGCCGGCGACCGAGCCGACCTTCTCCACGATGCCCTCGGGCTGCCAGTCCAGCTGGACCGTCACCCGGGTCTCCTGGTCGTTCAGCCGGTGAAAGGTCACCACGCCGGCATGGGTGGGACCGTTGGTGCTCTTCCAGGCGACGCGTGCGTCCGGCAGCTGCTCGGTGATGGCCGCGTCGAACTCACGGTCCTGACCGCCCACCCTGACATGCCAGTGGGTGTGGGTGTCGTCAATCTGCCGAATGGACTCCACCCCGTCCATGAAATGCGGGAAGGACTCGAACTGGGTCCACTGGTTGTAAGCAGTGCGAATCGGAACCGCGACGTCGACTGACTCAGCGACTGTGGTGGTCATCGGATCTTTCCTCCTTCGCCGGTGGGACCACCACTGACTCCCCGCTGTGCCCTCGACAACACCAGCCGTCGCCCCTCGATCCGATTCCTGTGGGCGGCTGCGGCGGACCGGTGACCGGACATTCGTGGACTGTTCCCAGAAAGAATCAGTGCCGCCGGCGCGCGGCCGGGCGCGGACCCGGGTCGCGGGTGAGGTCGAGCCGGTCGGGTACCTGTTCGGAGGCGCGCATGTGGACTCCTTCGGGTGGACCTCGGCGGTGCGAACCTCGGCTGGCGCCGTCCCGATGGACGCGGCGAAGGCCGCCTACCCCTGTGCCGGCCTCGAAACCGGGCGACGGGGGTGGCCGTCCGGCCTCGGGTCCGCTGATCCGCTTGGCCGGGAGGACGACGAGCTCCCCGGGCGCCGATCGACAGGCCGTCGACGCGCCCTTCGGTGTGCCAGAACCCGAGACGATGGTGTTCCCGGTTACGTCACCGACCTGCCCGGTGCGTTCACAGCGAGTGTTCGATGCCATCTGACCTGGGCCGTTACTTGTTTCCGCCCGGGTGCTCGTGTGTAGATTCGCCTGCGGCCGGTCCATGTCACCGGCTTTGTCCGGTGTCGATGCTCCGGTCCCGGACGGTCCTTGACCGTGTGGTTCGGAGAGGCACCATCCGGGTGTGCCCGGCCTTGGGGGATGGGGGAAGGTCATGCGGTTCACGATCGCTGCGAGTGTTTCCGGACGTGCGGTCCGCGCCAGCTCGGACGGATCGGTGTCGGATGGCCGGCGACGGCGTTCGGCCGGGCCGGCACGGCACTGTGGCGCGACGATGGTCGCGGCGGTGGCACTCGTCGCGCTCGGGTTCGGAACGTCCGGCTGCTCGGATTCGGACGGCGACACCGCGGCTCCGTCCACGAACAGGTCCGCACCCGAGGTACCGGCGACGATCACCGCCACGGCGACGATCGCGGCGGACGTGACGCCGACGCCGAGCGCCACACCGCAGCCTGCGGCGCCGAGCGTCACGCCGGAGCCGACCGTCTCGGACGGCCCGATCACGGTGGCCAAGGCGGACATCGAGGCCGCCCTGGCCAGAGACCTGCAGGCGCAGACCGGGGAGCGGTTCTCGGTCCAGTGCCCCGGCGACCTGCTGGCGGTGGCCGGTACCAAAACGGTCTGCACAACGGTCGTGCCCACCGGCGAGGTGTACAACGTCACGATGACGGTGACCTCGGTCGCCGGCGGACGGCTCAACTACTCCATGGAGGCCAGCCCGGCCAACTGACGCCGCGGGGAACACCGGCGCGCCGGACCGGGCTCCCCACTCCCCCGAACGCGGGTGTCGCTGCCGCCCTCCCCGGTATCGCCGGGTCACCATGAGGCCCGTGCCACGACCCCCGCGTCCGATCCTGGTGGCGGCCCTGCCGTTGCCCGCGATCATCGCCATGGCCACCCTGGCCCAGGCCGCCACACCGCCCGGGCCGACCGACTACCTCACCGGCCCCGGTCCGGTCGCCCTCGTCATCGACGACCTGACCGGGGACGACCACGCCGATCTGGCCGTCGCCAACACCGGTAACAACACGCTGTCGGTGCTGCTGGGCAACGGGGACGGCACCTTCCGACCCCCGCTCACCTATCCCACCGGATCCGGTCCGGCCGGGGTACGGGCCGCGGATGTCGACGGGGACGGCCACCCGGACCTCGCCGTGACGAACCGGTACGACAACACGGTCATGGTGCTGCTGGGCCACGGTGACGGAACCTTCCGGCCCCCGGTGCCGTACCTCACCGGAAGCGGGCCGGGCGGTCTGCGGGCCGTGGATGTCAGCGGGGACGGCATCGTCGACCTGGCCACCGCCAACAGCTTCGACGGCACGATCTCGGTGCTGCTGGGCAACGGCGACGGCACCTTCCAGCCGCCGCTGTCGTATCCCAGCGGGCCGAGCCCGTCCTCACTGGGCGCGGAGGACTTCACCGGGGACGGCGTCGCCGACCTGGCCGTCGCCAACACCGGTAACGGCACGATCTCGGTGTTCCTGAGCGACGGCGACGGCAGACTACGCGGGCCGCAGGTCTACCTCACCGGCCCCGGCCCGTCCGGGGTGACGGCGGGCAAGGAGGACGGCGACGACACCTTCGACCTGATCGTCGGCAACGCCGGAAACGCCACGGTGTCGGTCCTGCTGGGCAACGGGGACGGCACCTTCCAGCCGCCGCGCACCTCCTTCTCCGGCCCGGGAGCCTCCGGTGTGGAGACCGGCGAGCTCAACGGCGACGGAGATCGCGACGTGGTCGTCACCAACCAGGGAAACGAGACCGTGTCCATCCTGCTCGGCGACGGCAGCGGCGGGCTCGGGCCGCCGAAGGTCTACCCCGTGGGTCCGGGCCCCTCCTCGGTGAAGACCGGCGACTTCCGGGGCGACGGGGACGATCGCGACGATGTGGCCGTCGCGAACAGCCGCGGCAGCACGGTGACGGTCCTGCTCAACAGCAGCGGCGACTGCCGCCCCTGAGCAGGGGACGCCATCGCGATGAGCACACCCGCATTTGTCCGAGCAGGCGGCACTCTCCGAACCGGCGGCGACGAAGGCCGGCGGGAGACTCTGCGCTGGGTGTTCTCGTTCCTGAGCGCGGACCAGCGAAAGTCGTACTGCCTGTTCGAGGCGCCGACCGCCGAGGTCGTCCGGGCCGCGGCGAGAAAGTCGGGGCGGCCCGAGGCCGTGGTGGTCGAGGTCGACCGGATCGACCGGGTGCTCGCGCAGACGCTGCCCGTCGGTGAGCGGCCGCCGCCCACACCCGGAGCCGGTATCACGCCGCGCACGTAGGGGCCCGCCCATCGGCCTGCTCGCTCGGCCCCTCGACGCGGACGATGCGCCACTGCGGCTGGCCGGTCCCGCGGCGGGACGGCTGACGTTCGACGCGGACCCGTTCTCCTGCGCCGGCTGAGCGGTCCGGGCCGACCGTCGCGAACCATGTGTCCTCTACGCACCGTTGCACCCGCCGTCCGTGGGGGCACCGGCCACCGGCGGGCGATCCTGGCCGACCCGGTCGGTCCGGCCGGGTCGGCGTTCGCTGCCTTCGCAGCTCACGGGCATGGCGGCGCAGGCCTGCGCCCGAGCTGGCGCGGCGCGGTCACCGAGGACCAGGCCGGCCATCCGACAGGTATCGGGATAACTGTGCGTGAATTTCCGCAAACAGTCCCCATTCGGGGTAGGGGATCCCTAATCTGTTGCCTACGGGTTTTCATCGAACGCTTCTGGGTGTGGAGTCCACGTCCATACCGGATCTCTCTGCGTGCAACAGGAACTTTCACCGCTCCGCCGGCGCCTGCGCACAGGTACCGGCACGGGCGGTGTATGTGGCATGCGTCATGCGGAACGCGCTTCGGCCTCGCGAGGACGGAACCGGGGAGGGTACACGTCTTGGTGGCATCCACCTACAACCTTCTGATGCCCGAAAAACGCGTCGGCCATCCGTACCAGGAGTCCGGGACCGGCCCGGTGGACGGCACCAACGTCAATCTCACCTACCATCATGTCGTCCCCTACAGCACCCTGCGAAAGTTCTGGGCCAAGGCCGCCGGCGCCAACATGCTCCGCAGAAGTACGTTCTTTGAGAAACTGCGTCCCGGCCTCACGAAAAGGTTCTACGTCGACCTGACAAAGGCCTCCGGCAGCCAGTTCAAGGACAGTGAGATCGGGCAGGTCGACACACTGGCAGGCAGGTTCTACTCCGGCGACGCTGTTCACACCTCGGATGAGGCGGCGACCTACCGGCGACCGGAGGGCTGGGACAACTTCCTGATCGTCTACACCTGGCTCCCGGGAAACCTGTTCCTGGGACCCACCAGCCGCTCCGATGATCCCGGGGACAAATTCGAGGAAGTCGCCCGCCCCATCTTCGCGAAATACGGAGACGCACGCTTCGACGAGCTTCGCAGTCTCGACGCGGCGATCCGCACCTATCTGGACTCGGCGGACGGAACCTCCTCCGGCCCGGCCTTCAAACTCCTGGCGAACGTGGCCAGGCACCCACGCCTCGTCCCGTTCAACGGGACGGAATGGAAACTGAACGACGAGGGCGTGGCCTACGTGAAAAAAGTCCGGTGAGAGTCGACGTGCCGCGACCGGCCACGCGTCTCCGGGAGGAACTCGGTGGATCTTGATGCGCTGAAGGCGCATGTTCTGGACCTGGGCGATCCACCGACGCTGTCCGCGTCGGACAGTGCGCTGCCCGAGCGACTACGCGACCTGCTGGGCACGTTTCCGGACGGGCTCTGCCGCGGCGGTCCGGGCAGCGGACCACCGGTGATCGACCTCGCGCGCACGACGCTGACACTGCCCCTGACCTGGGAGTCCACCGCCTGGCCGGCCGGTACGCCGGTGGCCATGGCGGTGCGGCTGGTGACGGTGAGCGTCACCAGCGCGGGTCTGGCCACGATCACCCTCGGCGGCACCGTCGGCGCGGTGGAGGTCGAGGCGACGCTGGCCGTGGATGACCTCGGGCGTCCGGTCGCCGCGGTGCGGCCGACCCGTGACGGTGCCTTCGCCGATGCGCTGGAGGACCTCGGCGGGCGTATCGGCGGTGCGCAGGTGTGGGAGCAGGCGCGCGGCGGGCTGCAGGCCTTCGGATTCGACGCCCGGGACCTCGCCGGTTTCGACTACGGCTTCGCCGCGGAGACGGCGGCGGAACCGGTGGTCTACACGGTGGGCGCCGTGGCACTGGTGACCGACCTTGATCTCAAGGCGCTTCCGCTCGAGATCGAACTGTGGCTTCCCGAGCTGACCGTCCTCGGCTCGCTGCGGGGCGAAAAGCCGATCATGGCCCGGTCGCTGCTGGAATCCTTCGGTATTCCCACCGACGGGATTCCCGATCTCGGTGCGGTCAGTGGGCTGTCGTTCATCGCCGTCCTCGGCGACATCTATGTGGTCCAGATGGAGGTCGCGGGTGACTGGTCGATCGGCCCCGACCTCGCGATCGGATCCCTGTCCCTGTACCTGGCCTACAACGGCGTCGAGGGATTCACCGCCCGGGTCGGCGGTACGGTGTCGATCGGCTCCGCGTTCAGTATCGTCCTGTCGGCCGGGAAGGCCGGCGGCGCGCAGGGTGGCTGGGCCTTCAGCGGTGCTCTCGCGGCGGGCGACACCCTGAGCATGGCGCAGGTGATCGACGCCCTGGGGCTGACCGATGTGCCCGCTCCAGTCAGATCGCTCGAACTCACCGCCCTGACGCTTTCGTACACCACCGGTTCGACCGCCCTCGAGTTCCTCTGCGAGGGTGACATGACCATCGCGGACGGAATCAAGGCCACGCTCCGGGTGACGGTGACCCGCGACGAGTCGGGCACCCGGTACGGCGGAACACTCGACGTGGACGGTTTCACCTTCGAGGTCGACTTCGACGCGCGGAAATCCGGTGCCGACATCCTCGTCGCCACCTGTCACGGCGCCGCCGAGGGCACCGAGATCGTGCTGCGGGACTGGGTCGCGCATTTCTCCGCCGAGCTCGCCGCCGATGTTCCCGACAGTCTGCGGATCGGGCTGACCGACGCGAAGTTCGTGCGGGTGAAACCCGCGGGCGGCCCGGCCCGGTTCTGCCTCGGGGTGGACCTCTCCGCGGGTTTCGACCTCTCCCAGCTTCCGCTCGTCGGCGGGTTCCTCTCGACGTTCGGAACGGTGGGCGTGGAGAACCTTCAGGTCCTCTACAGCTCCGGGGCCTTCGACGCCCAGACGGTCACCGCGGTCAACGGGCTGCTCGGGCCGGCCAAGGTGGTGGCGCTCCCGCCGGCGGGGCTCGGAGCGGGCGTCAGCGCGCTGGCCGACCTGCGGATCGGAACGGAGACCACCTCGGTCGCGCTCGGCGTGCCCCCCACGAACCCCACCACCCCGAACACCCCCAGCCCGAACACCCCCAGCACATCCGGCACGTCCAGCCCGTCGGGCACGTCCGGTTCGTCGACGGACAGCACCGGGACGGGCGGCTCAGGCATCCACTGGGTGTCGGTGCAGAAGCAGATCGGCATCGTCCACCTCGACCGGGTGGGGGTGCTCTACCAGCACAACGTGCTGCTGTTCGCGCTGGACGCCTCGGTCGCCCTCGGCCCGCTGGCCCTCTCCCTCGACGGGCTGGCGGTCGGCTCCCGCCTCGACAGGTTCGCCCCGACGTTCCACCTCGACGGCCTCGGGATCGGCTACAGCGCCGCCCCGGTGGAGATCTCCGGCGCGCTGCTGCGCCTGCCCGACGACCAGCTTCCCGCCACGGTGGCGTTCCAGTACGACGGGACGGCCACGGTCGGCCTGCAGAGCTTCTCGCTGGCGGGACTCGGTTCGTACGCGCAGCTGACCGACGGCGTGCCCTCGCTGTTCGTCTTCGCCCAGCTGGAGGCGCCGCTGGGCGGGCCGCCACCGGTCATCGTCACCGGGCTGATGGCCGGGTTCGGCGTCAACCGTGAGCTGACACTGCCGACCCCGCGGGAGGTGTCCGGCTTCCCGCTGCTGAGTCTGCACAAGCAGGGCCCGGACGGCGGGCACAAGCCGTCCCATGTGCTGGAGGTGCTGGAAGGGCGGGAGCCGGCCGTGGTCGGCGCTCAGCCGCGACGGTGGATCGCCCCCCACGAGGGGTCGTACTGGCTGGCCCTCGGGGTGGAGTTCACCGTCGCCGAGGTGGTCAACGCCAAGGTGCTGCTGGCCGCGGAGATCGGCGCGGAGCTGGCGCTGGCCGTGCTGGGCCTGGCGACGATCCAGCTGCCGCTGCCCACCGAGTCCGCCACCACCACCTACGTCTACGCGGAGCTGGGTGTGGAGGCCGTCATCCGGCCGCTGCAGGGCAGCGTGGAGATCGCCGCGCAGCTGTCCCCGGCCTCCTACGTGCTCACCCCCGCCTGCCATCTCACCGGTGGATTCGCCGCCGCGACCTGGTTCGGGTCGAACCCGCACGCCGGGCAGTTCGTCGTCACCCTCGGCGGCTACCATCCCGCGTTCACCCGGCCGTCCTACTACCCGGACGCGCCACGGCTCGGGATCGACTGGGCGGTCAGCGCCCACGTGTCGATCAAAGCCCAGGCGTATCTGGCGGTCACACCGTCGTGCGCGATGGCGGGGGCGCGCCTGGAGGTCCTCTTCCACGAGGGTCCGATCCGGGCCTGGTTCACCGCGCAGGCCGATGTGCTGCTGTCCTGGCGGCCGTTCTCCTTCGCCGCGCGGATCGCGGTGAGCGTCGGCGCCTCCGGCAGCGTCAACCTGGGGTTCATGCACGCCACGATCAGCGGTTCGGTCAGCGCCATCCTGGACCTGTGGGGGCCACCGACGGGCGGTTCGGTCACCGCGCACTTCCCGCTGATCGACGTGACCGTCAGCTTCGGCGGTTCCCGCGGCGGCGCCGAACCCGGGGCGCTGAGCTGGGACGTGTTCGCCAGCATGCTCCCGAAACCGGCGGACGTCGTCACCATCGCGGCGGTCGCCGGTGTCGACGCCGCCGTCGCCGACCCGGGGTCCGGTGGCGGGGCGGGGGCGGGGGGCGGTGCCAAGGTGTGGCAGGCACGGGCCCGCGATCTGCGGCTGTTCACCCAGGCCGCGGTGCCGGCCAGCCATCTGCGCACCGGGGAGGCGTCCCTGGGTGCGGCCGAACCCGGCGACGGCCCGCTGGTCGACGTGCGTCCCATGGACCGTACCGGCCTGGTCGGTGAGCACCGGCTGCGTCTCTTCCGCGCCGACCGGCCCGCCGCGACGGACGGCTGGACGTTCACCGCCCGCACCCGCGGCGTGCCCGCGTCGCTGTGGGGGGCGCCGCCGAGCCCGTTCAGCCACACGCCGTCCACGCCCAGCGCCGAGGTGCTGGCGGACCGGCCGGTCGGCTTCGACGTGCGGGCACCCCGGCCGGAACTCGCCGCCTCACGCGGGGTGTTCCCGCTGAGCGAGTACGACGCGGACGAGCTGACACCCGGCCTGTCGCCGCTGCCCCGGGAGCCGTCCGTCACCGGTGAGGTCGTCGGTGTGCCCGATCCGTCCAGTGTGGATCTGCTCGGTCACCTCGACCGGGGCGACGCGCGCGGCGGCCGTGAACAGATGTACGCCGCGCTGGCCGCCGCGAAGCTGCTCACCGACCTCGACGACAGCGCCCTGACGGGTCTCGCCGCGGGCGCGGCCCACTTCTACCGCCAGGCACCCCTGGTGGTCGGCGGCGACCGAGACGGTGGGAACCAGCGATGAGCCCGAGCCCGCGGCATCCCGCCCGCGACACGATCCCGCTGGGAGACGTGGAGCTGCACGACCACTATCTGCCCGCGCTGCCCGCCGGTGACTACCGGATCGAGGTCACCCACACCCTGCGCGACGGGGCGTCGGTTGTCGGCGGGCCGTTCACGGCCGTCCAGAAGTTCACCGTCCGCGGCCCGCAGGTGCGGATCGACGCCGGTGCGGTGATCGCCCAGCAGCCTCCCGACGGCTCCAGCGGCCGGTTCGCGGAGGTCCTGCCGCATGTGGTGCTCGGTGATCCCATGCTGGCCTGGGAACGTCCCCTGACCGGGGCGTCGCACGACACCCCGTGGCTGGCCCTGCTGGTGCTCACCGACTCCCAGCTCGTCGGGGGCGGCACCGCCCCGACCCGCACCCTGTCCGCCACCGTGGCGGACTTCCTCGCCGACGACCCGGCCGTGCTCAAACCCGCGCTGACCGTGGAGTCCGACGTCGGCCCCGGCGACGGATGCGTGTACATCCAGGTGGCGGCATCCGCGTTCCAGGCCGTGGCACCCCGGCTGGACGAGCTGCGCTTCCTCGCCCACTGCCGCGGCGCCAACACCGCCGACCGGTCCATCCTGGGCCTGGCCGAGGACGGCCTGTTCTCCGTCATCGTCGCCAACCGCTTCCCCAGCACCGCCGCATCCGACGGGCCCGACGCGCCCGGTGCCGATTCCGGGACGGGCACGCGCAACATCGTGCATCTGGTCTCCCTGGAGGGCCACGAGCGGATTCTGGTGGCCGCCCCCGACTTCCAGGGCCGCTCGTCGGTGGCGCTGCTGTCGCTGTGCAGCTGGTCGTTCCAGGCACAACCCGACCGTGCGGCGGACTTCGCCGACCTCGCCGAGGGACTGACCCGCACCCCGTCCGGCGCCCGGGCCGCACGCGAGGACATGTGGCTGCGCCTGCCCGCCGCGGCGCACGACCCCGACCCCGACACCGACGCCGGACGCCACCTGACCCGCCGCCTCGACGACGGCTACCTGCCCCTGCCCTACCTGACCCGGTCGGGTGAGGCGACCTACGGCTGGTACCGCGGGCCGCTCACCCCCGTGCTGCCCGCGGCCACCGATCAGGCGGCGCAGGCCACCACCGCCGACGCGCTCATCGCCTACGACCCGACCTGGGGCAGTTTCGACCTGTCCCTGGCCACCGCCTTCGAGACCGGCCGCGCCCTCGCCCTGGCCGACGCCCCCTACGCCCAGCATCTGCTCGCGTTCAGGCAGGCCACCCGGCAGCTGGTGGACACCCTGCACCACCAGGCGACCAGCACCCACCTCCAACGGGACGGCTCCGGCGGCGAGGGACACACCCGGCCGGTGACGGCACGCGCGGCGTTCGGCGCGCTGCTCGACAGCCACCTGCTCACCGCCCTGGGCACCCCACCGGGCCGGCCCGGCGCCCCCTGGTCCCCGCCGGTCTCGGCTCCCTCCCCCGACCCGGTCGGCACCCTGGCGGCCGTGCTGCGTTCCGAGGCCACCCGGGCCGCACTGACCGCGGCGCCGCACACCGACGACGGCCTCGGGGAACACCTCGACCGGGTCGCGGACTGGCTCGGCCGGCTGCTGCTGCTGTATCCCGTGCCGTTCACCCCGCTGGTACCCGACGAGCGGATGCTGCCCCGGGAGTCGCTGCGTTTCTTCCACCTCGACCCCAGCTGGCTGGACGCCCTGCTCTCCGGTGCGATCGGCATCGGCGCGCAGTCCAGCCGGGACACCGCCCAGGACCGGATCGTCGCCGCCACCATCCGGGCCGCGGCGACGGCGAAGGCCGCCGCCCACCGTGCGACACAACGCGCCACCACCCCGGCGGACCCCACCTCCGACGGCGCCCCGACCGGCGGCGCTACTGGGTTCGGGCCGGTCAGCGGTCTGCTGCTGCGTTCGGCGCTGGTCTCCGGCTGGCCGAACCTGGCCGTGCGCGCCAGCGACCCGGCGGGGGCGCCGGTGCCGATCCTGCGGCTGGACCACCTCTCCCCCAGCGTGCTGCTGTGCCTGTTCGACGGGCTGCCCGCGGTCGTCGAACTCGCCGAGCCGCAGGAGGGCTTCCGGTTCGGCGTGCAGGACCACGGGCTGATCCCGCTGCGTAACCTGCTGGCCCCACCGGGCACACCGGGGGGCCGTCCGCTCGGCGAACAGCTCGGCCCCGACGTCACCTTCGCGGTCCTGGACCATCTGCGGGCCGGCACCGACGGCCGTGTGCTCGACCTCGGTTCGCTCGTCCCCGCGCTGACCGCGGCGCTGGACACCGCGCACGGCGGCGCTGTCGGTCCCCTCGGGCCCGCCGACCTGGCTTTGCAGATGGTCCGGGTGCCCGAGGCCATCCGCTTCACCGGCCCGAACGGAGACTGACCGTGACCCCCCGCCCCGCGCTCGTCGTCCCCGTGGACCTCGACGCCCTCGTGGTCAACCGGGCCCTGCAGGGCCGCGACGCCTTCCGCACCTGGCAGCACTCCTACCTGGCACTGGACGACTATCTGAGCCCGGAACCGGACGGCGCGGACCGGCAGAACAACGATCCGGTGCACAGCCACACCGGCGTCCACCTGCACTGGACGCTGCCCCGGGGGCTACGCCACGGTGTGGCGGACCCGGCGACCGGGCAGCCGCGCTACCCGCTGGTCCCCAACCGCTGGCTGGTGATCCGGGTCAGCGGGACCGGCACCCGCCACGCCCGGGCCTGGGTGATCGAAAGTGACTGCCCGTGCGGCCCGCGGGCCCACGGCGACGGCCACGACCTGGCCCGTTCCAGCCCCTACCTGGTCGACGCCACCACCCTGCGCGCCTGGCAGGCGAGCCCCGACCCGTACCGCAACACCATGCGTCCCGATGTCGGACAGGTCCAGCTCGGACTCGCCTTCGCCCACAGCGACACCCCGTGGACCGAACGCGCCGGCCGGGACCCGCTGTTCGTCACCGCCATGGCCAGCGGGGACCCCTACTTCACCACCTACACCCCGCACAACAGCAACATCTTCTCCTTCCTGGACGACCTCGCCGACCTCGCCACCCCGGCCGCCGCCACCAGCCTCGGCTACCGGGTCATCGGCTGGTACTCCAACCCGGACGCCGACGTGCTCGCCACCCGCCCGTCCACCACCACCTACCCGGATCATCTCGACCGGCTGGGCTGGCAGGATCCCCGGCTGACCGGCGAGGCCGCACACGACGCCACGGTCACCCCGATCGCCCGCAGCCTGTACGCCGGGACGGCCCTGACCGTCAGCTGGGATCCGGGCGCGACCGCGGCACCCGTCCCGGACCCGCTCGACACGATCACGGACAACGGTGCGCTCAGCGTCTCCCTGGGCCCCACCACCGAGGACGCCTTCACCGCCCTCGCCGCCCAGGCCCTGCACGCCACCGGTGCCACACCGTCGGCCGCCGATGTCGCGTTGCTGCGCGCGTTCCTGCACGACCTGCTCGCCGTCGCCGAGGAGAAAGGCGGCGACGAACAGGTCCGCCGCCAGGTCCGCGACGCGGCCTTCGCCTCCTTCGGCGGCGGCCACCGCTGGACGATCACCCCGCCGCCCGCCGACACCGACCCGTCCACCGGCAGCCCGTCCGCCGGCAGCCCGTCCAGCGGGGCCGCGGCGCCGGCCGCCTTCGTCCCACCAGCCTGGCTGGCCACGCTCAACGACGACCAGCGCGCACTCGACGCGCGTCTGGGTGAACTGGCGGACCTGCAGTGGCGGCTCAACGCCCTGTGGTTGAAGAACGGGATCGTGGGGCAGTCGATGTTCCCGCCGGATGACGCCCCCGACCAGGACCAGCTGCTACCCGAACTCGACCCCGACCAGGAGGGGTCACTGGCCCGCACGGTGCGCGAGCACACCGCCCAGGTGCGGGAGCTGGCCGCGAAGGTCCCCCAGCCCGACCACACCGAATCCCACGCCAACGCCCACGACGCGTTCCTCGCCGGTGTCGGCGCCTTCGCCACGGCGAAGGGACTCGGCGGCGGCGCCGAACTGAAGGCCGTCCCCCGCCCTCCGTACGCGCGCAGCAACAACCCGGTGGTGAGCCTGTCGGGCGTGCTACCCCCGGTGGACGCGACCGTTCCCGACCAGCCGCTGCTGCTGCGCCCGCTCACCTCCGACGGCGTCGCGCTGATCAGCGCGGTCACTGTCGGAGGCACCACGATCACCGCGGTGGCCGGCCGCGGCCCGGTGCCCACCCTCGACGGTCTCGATGTCCTCCCCCCGGAGGTCCCGGGGCTGCTCGCGGAGTACTTCCTGCTCGATCCCGGTAACGCCACGGCGCTGGCCGCGGCCAGCGGCCTGCCCGCGGCGGACATCGCCGCGGTCCTGAGCACGCATCCACCCGACGCCTACACCGGCACCCTCCCGCAGCTGGGGCTGCGACCCTGGGCCCAGCCCTGGGAACCGCTGCTCATGGACTGGAAGATCTCCTACCGGCACATCCCGCACACCGTCGGCACGCAACGCTGCTGGACCTTCGACGGCACCGACTACCGTTTCACCCCGGCGGACGCCTCCGTTCCCGTCGACCGGGTCACCGTCACCGGTGCCAGCGCCCTCGGCGCGCATCCCCGCTCCCTGTTCGCCGCCCAGCTGACCCAGTACGTCGACCAGCACGGCAGCGGCGACCAGCGTGACCAGCTCGACGCCTGGCTCACCGCGATCGGCGACTGGGGGCTGCTCGCCCAGGAACTCACCGGTTTCAACGATCGCCTCGCCGCCCGCGACCTGCGGGCCTTCCGCCGCCCCACCACCGACGACCCGGACTTCCCCACCGTCGCCGGCCTCGTCGGCTATCCGGACGCCGCCCCCGACGACGGCCCGCCCGCGCGCTACCGCGGCCGGGTCAGCAGCGTCCCCTACCTGCCCGGCAGCGCCAGCGCCCCCTTCCACGAGACCCGCCAGGGACAGATCCACATCGAGGAGCTCTTCCTCTACGACAAGTTCGGTCGCGTCCTGACCGTCGTCAGCGCCGACACGCGCAGCGGCGGCCTGCACGACTACCGCAACTTCCCGCTCACCGTCGACACCGCGCTGGCCCCCGGCCCCTCGCTGACGCCCACGATCGCCTCCGTCGCCCAGCTCCCCCCACGCCCCCTGCAACCCGCCCGACTCGACTTCGACCTTCTGGACGCCCAGAGCGGCACCCGTCTGGTCACCACCGCGGCCGACCCCAGCCCCATCTGCGGCTGGCTTCTGCCCAACCATCTCGACCGCGGCCTGCTGCTCTACGACCGGGACGGCCTGCTGCTCGGCACCTACCAGCTGCGCACCGGCGCCGACGGCCGGCGCACCGGCCAGTGGGAACCCCCGCCGGGCAGCACCATCACCACCCCCGCGCGGCTGGCCGCCCACGCCCCCGAGATCGCGGCCCTGCTCGGTTCGGCGACACTCGCCACGGAGGCGAACCTCACCGCCTTCCTCGACGTCATCGACTCCACCCTGTGGAGCACCGACCCGCTCGGCCAACGCGCCGACCAGAACCTGTCCCTGCTGCTCGGACGCCCGCTGGCCCTCGTCCCCGCGCAGCTGCGACTGACCCTGGACGCACCCCCCATCCGCGACACCGGATGGGCCGCCACCCTCGACCCGCCACCGCCGGCCTTCACCGGCGACCCGTTCGAGATCCGCCTCGGCGATGTGGCCGCCCGCGACGACGGTCTCATCGGCTACTACGGCACCGCCCCGGACGGCTCCTACGACTACGACCGTTTCCACAGCGTCACCGCCCCCGACGACCAGCAGGACTACACCACCCAGATCGGCCCGCTCGACACCACCGATCCCACCGATCCCGCCGGCTCCGAAGCCGGGCCGGACGGGAACTACATCCCGCTGACGTTCGGCGACGCGGCACCGACCCGGCTGCTGCTGCTGCTCGATCCGCGTGCGCCCGTCCACGCGACCAGTGGCATCACGCCCACCGCCACGGTCACCGTCCCCCCTCGGCACACCGACGACGCGCTGCGCCACCTGCAGGCGCTGTTCCGTTTCGGCCCCGTCCTCACCACCGAACACGCCCCGACCAGCCCACCCGACCCGGACCCCGAGGGCGCGGCCGGGACCCTCGTCTTTCCCCGGCCGGCGGAGAAGAACGGCTCGTGGTCGTGGCTACGCCCCGCCCCCGGGGATGCGCCCTGGACGTCGTACGCGCTGGTCCCCGCGGCGCTGGAGGCGCGGTTCCCGGACAGCCCCGTCCTGCTCGAGGACGGCCTGCTCCACTTCCGCGCCGACCCGCAGCAGTAACCCCCCCGCTCATCCCCGACAGCCGTCCGGACGCGACCCGCCGTCGCAGGTCAGGAGGATTCGCCATGCCCGACAACCCGCTGTTCGACTACCGCCCCGCCACCCAGCCGTCACCGCTCGAGGCGAGCAGTGACCCCGACCAGGGCACCCAGGCCAGCATCAACATCTCCGTCGGCCACCGCGACCAGACCCTCTACGCCGACAAGATCGTGATCTCCGTGCCGGTCTACGCGCAGGACGGCACGGCGTACTTCACCGAAAGCCCGCGCGTCGCGGTGAACAACGGCACCTGGCAGGCGGTGGCGCTGCACGACCAGGACGGGCAGGACGACCAGGGCATCATCCTGGCCGACGCCCAGCACCAGGTGTTCACCTTCCACAACACCGACCGCGACGATCCGGTCGACTACGCGCTGACCTTCAGCGTCAGCGGCCTGATCGCCACCGCCACCGGCGACCCGCTCATCCTGCAGATCGGCGAGTTCTCCGGCACGACGCCCGGGCAGTTCACCCGCAAAAGCCCGCGCACCCTGACCCTGCCCGTCATCCATCCCGTCTTCTACCTGCGCAACTTCCTGTCCCGCAACCCGTACCGGCCGACCGTTCCCCAGACCAGGATCGACGCCGGCGACTCCCTGCAGCTGTCCTGGGAGAGCAACGGCACCTACTTCTGGCTGTACGACGGCAGCGGGAACGACTCCCCCGTGTACGAGGGCACCGACACCTCGTGGTCGATCCCGTCGAGCACGATTTACAACAACACCACGTTCGTCCTGAAGGCGTCGGCGACCTCCGACGGCACGGCGGAAGCCGTCGCGGCGGAAAAGGCCGCGGCGGCGAACGGCTTCGTGTCGGTCGAGCAGTACGCCAGCCTCACCGTCACCGTCAACAACCCCACCCTGACCGGCCTGACCGTCTCCGGCGAGACCACCCTCTGCGGGGAGATCACCGGCGAGTCCTCGCTCGACGTGCACGGGACGCTGTACGCCCAGGACAACATGACGGTCTGGGGGACACTGACCGCCCAGGGCGCCCTGAGCGCCCAGTCCCGGGTCACCGTGGACGGGCTGCTCAACGCCAACGGCGACCTGACGGTCGGATCCAAGCTGACGACGGAGGGCATCAACGGCGCCCGACTGGGCGAGGATTTCGAGGTCGGCGAGAAGATAAGCACCTACGGCCACAACGGCCTGAAGGTACTGCGCGATCTTTCGGTCGACGGCGACATCTCCGGCTCCGGTAATGTCGATTTCGTCGAAAGCGACAAGATCGTGCGTATCCGTGAGCTGCGCGGCCCCTACGGCGGGGAGCTGACCATCAACAGCACCGTCCGTGTGCTGGAACAGTGCTGGTTCACGATCGCCGGCAAGACCGTCCTGCGCGACGGCGACAGCATCGGTCTGCGCAACAACGACGAAGGCGCCTGGCTCTACGCGTCCCAGTACTCCTATGACGGCAACGACCGGCGCCTGGTGTGCTGGTGGTATCCCGGCAACCGGGTGAGCGCCTCCTCCTGGCAGGTCACCCGCGACTGATCGCCGCCTTCGCGGCCGGACCGCGATCGTGGACGTGGACGGCGGCCCTCCCGCCTGGAGGAGAAGGCCGACCGGATTCGCTCCTACGAGCTGCTGGCCGACCCGGTCCCCGCGGTGTCCGAGCCGCGCGACCAGGCCCTGCGTTGACTCGGTGGGCGGTCAGGCACCCGGGGCGTCCTCGCCGGCCGGCCCTTCGTCGAGAACTGCGACGAAGGCGGATGCCACGAGGGCGACGACGGGGTCGTCGTCGTGGGTCAGCTGGCGCAGGACCTCCCGGACCTGGGCGCCTGGCAGCTCGACCAGGGCCTGGACGAGGCGAATCCGGGTCGGGGAGTCCGCGGTGGGAGCGGCGAGTTCGTCGACCAGCGCGGTCATGATCTCCTGTGCGCGTCCCGGGTTCTCGGACAGCGCGCCGAGGGCCTCCGCGGCGTCGACGTCGTGGGTGCCCTCGACCACCAGGGCCACGAGCGTCGGCACGGCCTCGGTCGCCGCCCGCCGGCCCAACGCCAGGGCGGCGTGTCTGCGCACCGTCGCGTCCGCGTCCTCGAGTGCCTCCGCGAGCAGCGCGGTCGCACCCGGGGCATCGGCGAGGCCGACGATCGCCAACGTCGCGCGCCGGCGAACCTCGACATCCGGTGCGTGCAGACCGAGGGCCAGTGTCGCCACGGCGTCACCCGCCGAGCGGGCAAGCGCCCAGCGCAGCGCGCCCGCCACGTTGGGATCGGATTCGGCCAGGAGCGCCTCGGCGAGCAGCTCGGCGGGAACCGACCCGCCGTCCGGCTGGGCCAGGACGGCCTGCTGCCGGCGCGCGGCGTCCGGCGAACCGAGTCCCTGCAGGAGTTCGACGACGCGCAGGACGTCCGGCCAGCCGTCGGGGGCCGCCGCGTCGATCGCGCACAGCCGCTCGAGCAGCTCCTGTTCTCGCACCAGACGGTCCCGCGTCCATCGGATGAGGTCGCTGACCAGGGTGGACGGGGCGAAGGCCGGATCCTCCAAGGCGCGCGCGACCTGTTTGAGCGAGAGCCCGAGGGAACGCAGGCTCTCCACGTGGAAGATCCGGCGGACGTCCTCGGTGGAGTACTCGCGGTAGCCGCCGACGGTGCGACCGGTCGGTCGTACCAGGCCGAGCGTGTCGTAGTGCCGCAGCATCCGGGTGCTCACCCCCGAACGGCGGGCCACCTCCCCGATCAGCAACCCGCGGCCCGCGCGTCCCCGAGTGTGACGATGCGCCTCGCCTCGTCGACGGCCGCGTCGAAGCCCGATTCCGGATCGCGGCGGAGCAGTTCGGTGGCACGGGCATGGGCGGCCACCGCCGGGTCGTGGTTCGCCACGGCCCGCTCCAGCGCGGGTTCGCTCGCGGTGTCGAGGTCGACGAGAGCCCGGCTCAGACTCAACCGCACGGCGCGGTCGCCGCGGCCGAGCTGGCGGACCAGTTCCTCGGCCAGAGCCTCCTTGGCGTCCTCGGGCACGAGGGTGACCGCGACCCGCCACGCTGTGCGCGCGACCTCGTCGTCGGTGTCGCGCAGCAGGGCGTGGGTGATCCAGGGCCACGCCCGCCGGTCGCCGATCTTGGAGAGGGTGTGCAGGGCCTGGCCGCGGGCGCCCGCGTGCTCGGAGTCGAGTTCCCGGCGGATCCTGGGCAGGGTGATCTCCGGTGGGAGCCGGGTCAGCGCCCAGGTCAGCATGTCCCGCACGAACGCGTCCGGCTCGACCCCGCACCGCTGGACGAGGGGTTCCAGGAGGGCGGGCTCGGGATGCGAGCCGGCCGCCAGCGCCGCCCGTAGCCGGACCGACGGGTCCATGGCATCCAGGGCGCTCACCAGGTGGGTGTGCCGCGGGGTCGCTGTCGTCGTGCTGATCGGGCTGTTGATCGGGCTGTTGATCGGGACCACCTCCTGTGCCCAGTGGACACCTTCACATCGTGTCAAGGTCAAGTCCGGACCGGACGGACGGGCGCTCCTGCTGGTCAGGGCACCAGGACGTAGCGGCCACGCAGACCGCCCTTGGCCATCGCCCGGTGCGCCTCGGCGGCCTGCTCGAGCGGGACGACGGCGTGCACCCGGGCGGGCAGTTCGCCGCTGGCGGTGCGGGCGAGCAGGCCGGCCAGGCGAGATCCGTCAGGCCGCACGCTCACCGCGAGCACGGTGACGCCCCGTTCGGCCGCCGGCATGAGCGCGGGCCGCACGCCGACGAACAGTCCGCCGTCGCGGACCAGTGCCACACCCTGCGCCTGGAGGGACGCGGCGTCGGCCACCGCGTCCCAGCCGGACTCGGCCCGCGTGGTGAAGTCGGCGCCGAGGCCGCGGACGAACTCCTCGTCCTGGGCCCGGGCGAGACCCGTCACCCGCCAGCCGCGGTCCGCGATCAGGGAGATGACGTAGGCGCCCACGGCGCCGGCGGCCCCCGTCACCAGCAGACGGTCCCCGCCGGCCGGAGCGTCGCCGAGCAGGTCGACGATGCCGGCGGCGGTGAGCGCGTTGAGCGGCACCGTGGCCGCGGCGACCAGGTCCAGGCCGTCGGGGACGACGGCGACGTCCGCGGCCGCCACGATGACCTGCTCGCCGTACGGTCCGAAGTCGCGGTCCAGGCCGGCGATCAGGCCCGCGACCCGGGTACCGACCGGCAGGTCGACGCCGTCGCCACGCTCGGCCACGGTGCCGGCGAAGTCCCAGCCCAGGCCCGTGTGCTCGGTCTGGTGGATCAGCCCCAGGGAGTGGAAGAAACCGCCCGCGACGTCGAGGTCGACCGGGTTGACCGTGGCGCCCGCGACCCGCACCAGGATCTCGCCGGGCCCGGGGGTGACCGCTGGCACCTGGATGAACTCGAGGGGCTTTGCGCTGCCCGGGTCACGGACGACGACCGTGCGAAACGTGGTGGCGCTCATGGGTTCCTCCTGGCGAGTGCGAAGACAGGGGCTTGCGGGCTCCACCCTGCAACGGTTACTTTCCATTGGGAAGTAGGCACCTGGAAGTGCGTATGACACCTGGAGGAAGCCCCGATGCCGACCGCCACCTCCGTCCAGCGCCGGGAGCAGGCCAAACTGGAGTACAACGCGTTCCTGGCCGCCTGCCCGAGCCGCCAGCTCCTCGACCGGATCTCCGACAAGTGGGTCACCCTGATCCTGGCGGCGCTGGGTGGTGACAGCGTTCCGGCCGGGGAGTGCTCCGCCGAGGCGGCGCCCCTGCGCTACTCCGAGCTGTCCCGCCGGCTGGTCGGTGTCAGCCAGAAGATGCTCACCCAGACCCTGCGCTCCCTCGAACGCGACGGCTTGGTCTCCCGGACGGTCACCCCCACCGTCCCGGTGACCGTCCGTTATGAGCTGACCGAGCTCGGGCTGTCCCTCCACCAGGCGATCCGGGCGATCAAGTCCTGGGCCGAACAGCACATGGACGAGGTCCTGCGCAGCCGGCAGACCTACGACGCCCACGCCGTCCCACCAGCCGACCGCTGACCTCGGCGCGATGGACGCGGCCACAGGCACGGCGGCGTGGCGCCGCGCAGGCGTGCGGGCCCGGCCGGCGCGCCAGGTCGCCTCCAGCGGTGGTCGGTCGGGTGTCGGACAGCGCGGGAACATCTCGGCCTGAACCTGGCCAACGGCGAACGCTGCCGGCTACGCGACGGTGGCGCCTGGGGCGCCCCGCAGAACCATCCGGACTATGTCGGTTATTACTCCTGCGGCCCGCGCGACATCGTCTGGGCGCGGCCGAACTCGTCCACCGGCGGTATCGACCGGACAACCCGGAACTGGACGGTCCTGATCGGCGATGTGACCGGCCCGCTGACCACCATCGGTGTCACCACCGCCGCGTTCGTGACCACCGCCGCCTGAGCGGCCTGCTCTGAGCGGCGCCCCGACGGCGCCGCCGACCGCCGCGGCGAAGGACCGCGGACGGCGATCGGCTATCCGACAGGTCGACAACGAAGGCGCATCGGTGCGCGTCCTGGGAAGGGACGGACGATGTCGACCGAGGGGAAAGGGTGGTCATGTTCGAGCCCCTGCGGGATGACGACCCGCGCCGCGTCGGCGACTACACCGTGCACCATCGGATCGGCTCCGGCGGCATGGGCGTGGTCTACCTGGCGTTCGGGCGGGATGGCCAGGCGGTCGCGCTGAAGATACCGAACACGCGAGTCGCGTCCCGCCCGGACTTCCGCCGACGGTTTCGCACCGAGGTCGACGCGGTCGGGCGGATTCACAGCCGCCACGTCGCGGCGCTGGTCGATGCCGACCCCGACGCCGAGCAGCCCTGGTACGCCACCCAGTACATCGAGGGAAGCACCCTCGCCGACGCCGTCGACGCACACGGGCCGCTGACCGGCCGGGTGCTCGACGGGTGCGCGGCGGGGCTCGCCGAGGCGCTGGTCGCGATCGAGGCCGCCGGCGTCGTGCACCGCGACCTCAAACCCGCCAACATCGTCCTGGCCTGGGACGGACCGAAGATCATCGACTTCGGTATCGCCCGCGCGCGGGACGCCACCCGCCAGACCCGCACCGGTACCGCGCTCGGCACCGTCACCTGGATGGCCCCCGAACAGATCCGCGGCGAGCAGGTCGGCCCGGCCAGCGACGTCTTCGCCTGGGCGGCGTGTGTCAGCTTCGCCGCGACCGGCCGCTCCCCGTTCCACGCCGAGACGATCGAGGCCGTCGCCCTGCGCATCCTGTACGGCCAGCCCGACCTGGACGGCCTGCCCGCGCGGCTCGCCTCCCTCGTCCGTACGGCCCTGGCGAAGGACCCGGCGACCCGGCCGACCGCCCGCCACCTCCAGGACGCCCTCGCCACCGCCGACATCGCCGCCGATGTGGCGTCCGCGTCCGACGAGGACGACGACGACGAGAGGGTCACCTGTCTGCCGATGCCCCTGGCCGCTCCCGGCTCGCCGGACAGCCTCACCCCAGGCTCCCCCTCCCCGCGGGACGCCCTGGTGGGACGGCCGGTGACCGGCAGCGGTCCAAGGCGGCGGCGCTGGGTGCGGCCCGTGGTGCTCATGGCGGTCGCTGTGGCCCTGCTGACCGCGGTCGGCGCGGTGGCCTGGGCGGTGCTGCCGACCGGCCGCGACGGAGCTGTCGGCGTGGCCGGTTCCGCCGGCACCACTGGTTCCACCAGCGGAGCCGGCCCCACCACGGCCACCACCACCGCCACGGTCACCGGCTCCGCCACGGTCACCGGCCCCGCCGCCGTCTCGAGCGAGCGGCCCGCGACCGACACGACGTCCCCGAGCACCGCGACCGGCCCGAACGAACCACATGCCACAGGGACGGACGGCCGGACCAGCGGCACCGACCGCACCGGGAGCGCGCAGCAACGCGACCCGGCCCCGGCACGCTGCGGAATTCGGACGGTCTTCGACGCGGAGGCGTACCTGCGCGCCGACGGCATGTCCGTGAGCGAATACCGCGGCTACGACCAGGGACGCAGTCTCAACGTGCTGCTCGGTCTGGTGCAGCAGCCCGCGGGCACGAACATCGTGCGGGCCTACTTCTTTGTCGGCGACTGCTTTGTGGGCTACGACGCGCCTGACCCCAGCAGCGCCGTCACCCTCGTGCGCGCGGCGACCTCGGCCAACCCCAGCGTCGTTCTGCGCTATGCAGGCTATGCCCCCGGGGACGGGTACTGCTGCCCGACGGGCGGCGGCGTCGACGTCACCTTCACCGCCGCCGGCCCGGCGGGCCCCGTCACGCACGACGGAAAGCTGCTCCCCGCCAGCCGCACAGCCGCCGTCAGCCGCGTCTGGTATCCGTCGGGCTGACGACAGAAAACGACTACATCCGCATTCTGCTCGAGGCCGCACAACCACGCCGGATCACATAATCCGGTGGCGGGTCGATCGAACCCTCTGCTAGCGCCGGTCACGCCCGAAGCGAGAATGGCGGTTTACTTCCTCGGCGCGTGGCTCACAGCTGCGACTGAATGCTCGTGCACATCAGATCGCATACCCTCTCCAGACAGCATGCCAGCATGGTCCGAATCCGGGACGAACGGTTGTGGCTCGGCATCGGTGTCGTGGTGGGCCTGATCGTCGGGGTGACCTTCTTCTCGTTGTACGTGCTGCCCGGACAGCCGCGACTGCTCGCGGTTGGCGGCGGCCGGTACTCCTATACCCAGATCTGGTTCGTCTGGTTCTTTCCCCCGGTCCGGGCGCTGGAGTTCGTTCTGGGCATCCTGCTCGCGAAAGTCGTGCTCGCCGGCCGCTGGGTGCCGATCGGGCTGCTGCCTGCAACGGTTCTGTGCCTCGCCGGTTACCTCATGTCGACATACGGCGTGCCCTATCTGTTCGGCGTCGGCGGCGTGGCGACGCTGTGGACGGCGCCACTGATCGCTGCACTCGCCGTCGCCGATCTCCAGGGACGTCCTTCCTGGATGCGCCATCGGATACTGGTGTGGTTCGGCGACATATCGTTCGCCCTGTACATGATCCATTGGCTCATCCTCGGTCGCATCAGCCACTGGGCCGGGCATGAGGGCTCCCGTTCGATCGTGGACGGTCTGGGGCTGCTCGTGCTGGCGTTCACCGTGTCCACGCTGGCGGCCTGGCTGATGTTCACCTACATCGAAATGCCCGCGGTGCGGCGGCTCAGCGGCGGCCCGGGTCAGAGCGCGCTAGCAGTCATCGAGGCCGGCAGGGAAGGGATCCTCGGGGCCAACCCGATACCCCACCAGCACGAACACCTCGCCGACCCGCAGCGCCAGGCTGGTGGCCTGGTCATGAACGGCGTCGATGCGCCCGAGCACGAAGGCGCCGTCGTGCGTCCGCACGACGATCGGTAACAGAGCCAACGGCCCCTCAGACCGACGGAAGGCTGAAAGCCCAAGACAAGCAGCCGTTTAGCCCTACAGGTCATCATCAAGGTCCCAGGCGGCGTCGCGTGGAAGGTCGCCGCTCGACGCGCACAAGAAACTGGACGTCGACTATGAAGACACCAACGGTGACCACTGCCGCCGACAGTGCGGACGCACAGCCCGACCATGGCGAGAAAACCTTTTCCGACCTGCTCGAACTGTACCGCTCGGGGCTCCTGGCGGAACACTATCCGGCGGTCCAGGGCCTCCTGCGCGGCCGGTCCGACGAGGACCTGGTTCGTGCTGGGCGCCTGCTGGCCCGGATCGACCCGGACGAGGTCCTGGCCCATCATCCCGGGTTCACCACACTGACCGTCGCGGTGATCGGGCACGGGACCCTCGCCGGGCTTGTTCCACCGCTGACCGCGGAGCTGGCCCGACACGGGCTCCTGGCCCGGGTACACCTCGGCGACTTCGACAGCTACATCACCGATCTCGCGGATCCCACCAGCGATCTGTATGCCAGCCACCCCGACCTCGTGCTGTGCGTGCTGGATCCGGACCTGATCTGGTCCGAGGTGGCCGTGCCGTGGCAGCCCGACGACGTCGAACGGGTCTGGACGGAAAAACTCGTGCTGTTGCAGGGCCTGGCGCGGCGCTTCGAGGAGGCCGGCCACGGTGTCCTCGTCCTGAACACGGCACCGCTGAACCGCGTGCACACCGCGCAACTGATCGACCATGCCTCCCGTGCCCGGCTCGGTGCACTCTGGCGGGAGGCCAACGCGCGGTTGCTCCGGCTCGCGGAGCGGCATCCGGCCCTTGTCGTGGTGGACACCGATCCGCTGCTGGCCGACGGCGTCCCTGCCCGGGATGCCCGGATGAGCCTCTACGCGAAGGCACACCTGTCCGCCGAGCTGCTCGCCGCCTACGCCCGCGAGATCGGTCACCTCGCCCGCGCACTCACCGGCCGGACACGCAAGAACCTGGTGCTCGACCTGGACGGCACGCTGTGGGGCGGCATTCTCGGAGACGACGGAGCAGACGGTATCGAGATCGGCGAGACGTACCGGGGCGAGGCGTTCCGCGCGTTCCAGCGGGTCGTTCGGCAGCTCGGCTCCCAGGGTGTGCTGTTGAGCGCTGTCAGCAAGAACGATGCCGAGACCGTCAGCGAGGTTCTCCTGCACCACCCCGACATGGTCCTGCGGGAGAACGACTTCGTTCGGGTGGTCGCCAACTGGCGGCCGAAGCACGACAACCTGCGGGAGCTGGCCGCCGACCTGAATCTGGGGGTCGACAGTTTCGTGTTCGCCGACGACAGCCCCTACGAGCGGGGGCTGGTCCTCCGGGAGCTCCCGGAGGTGGCGGTGGTCGCGCTCGACGGCGAACCGGCCCGTCACGTCGAGGCGCTGCTTGACGACGGCTGGTTCGACCTGCGAGTTCTCACCGAAGAGGATCACGAGCGGCCGGCCCGTTACCGTGCGGAGGCCGACCGCCGCAACTTCCTGCACAGCTTCGACTCGCTCGACGGCTACCTGCGGGAGCTCGGCGTCCGTGTACTGCTGGCGACGGCGACGGACAGCCAGGTCAATCGGATCTCGCAGATCACGTTGCGCACGAATCAGTTCAATCTCACCGGCAGACGGCTGCAGCCGGCCGCGGTCGCCGCGCTGACCCGCGACCCCGAGAGTCTGGTGCTGGGAATCCGCTGCTCCGACCGGTTCGGGGACAACGGGCTCGCCGGTGCTGTGCTGGCCCACCGCGAGGACGATCTCGTGCACATCGACAACTTCCTGCTCAGCTGCCGGGTGTTCGCCCGGGGCATCGAGCAGGCATGCCTGTCCGCGGTGCTGCGCCACGCCCGCGCCACCGGGGCGACCGGCGTCGTCGGCCGGTACCGGGAAACGGCCAAGAACGGCAAGGTGCGCGACTTCTACCCGCGGTCCGGGTTCGTCGCCGTCGATGCACCCACGACGGCGGAGAGCGTGTTCCATCACGACCTCGCGGAGATCCCGCCCAGCCCCGACCACGTCGAGTTGGCCATGCAGCTCGCGGGAGGAGAGTCACAGTGAACACTGTCGACGATCTCATGACCATCATCCGTGACGAGATCGGCCTGCCGGTCACGTCCGCGGACGCACAGCTGCCCCTCACCGACGTGGTCGGCTGGGACTCCGTTCACCTGCTCGCCCTCTGCGTGATTCTCGAGCGGGAGACCGCACAGCCGATCTCCCTACCCGAGGTGCTGGAAGCGTCCACCCTCCAAGAGATCTTCGACGTGGCCGTCGGTGCCGAACGGGCCTGACGCCGACCGACCAGCGCCGGGCAGCCTCGGCCGGCGCGTTGCGGGCTGTCCGGCCCGCCGGGTGCCCGGCGACGGATGGCGGACGTGGCGTCGGTACGTCGTGGCCGGCGGCCGCGGCGTACCGACGCCCACCCCCGGTTCACCTCCGTACTACGGCTCTCAGCTCGAGCTGACAGTCGGCGGCGAGGATCGCGCGCTGCAGCTCCCGCAGCGCGCGCCCCGGCTCCAGACCGAGTTCGTCCCGCAGAATCGCTCGGGCCGACCGATAGGCCTTGAGCGCGTCACCTTGCCGTTCCGATCGGTACAGCGCAATCATGAGGTAGCGGTGGAAGGTCTCCCGCAGCGGATACTCGGCCGTCAGTGCGTAGAGCCATCCCACCAGCTCACGGTGCCGGCCGAGCGTGAGCTCGCATTCAATCATCAGCTCGACCGTCTCCAGACGGTGCTCTTCGAAGCGGGTCGAGAAGTTTCGCACAGCGGGGCTTTCTCGCAGCTCGTCGAGCGCGGGGCCACGGTAGACCCCGAGCGCCGCACGAAAACTTTCGACGGCCTCACCATAATTCTCCGACCGATACAGGCAACGCGCGGAATGGACATGACGCTCAAATTCATGGAGATCCAGCTCGCCACTACGGATATGCATCACATAGCCGGATGTGCTTGTTTGCAGGGGCGACTCGGAGCCGCCCCAGAGTTTGCGCAGCCGTGACACGTGAACGTGTACCGCGGCTGACGCGCGACTGGGTGGACTCGCCCCCCAGATCTCGTCCTGGAGCTGCTCTATCGTGGCGCCCTGTGGAGATTTGAGGAGCAGGTTGGCGAGGAGGATGGCTGGTTTGCGTGCGCTGGGAGTCAGGTTGCGCTCTCCGTCGCACACTCGAAGCGGACCCAGGATCTTGTAGTGCACGTGGTTCTCCGACCTTTGCACGGCTCGGTCTGGGGTCTCAGCTACCAACCGTCGGCGGACACGGCCCGGCAACCCCAACTGGCAACCATAAGGTCACTCCATGCCACATATCGACCTGGAATGGTGACCATCAGTAGCAGAACTACAGCAGGATGCAGAACAGGATCCATCGACGTGGGGCGCCCCGCGGCGGCGGCTGGATCGCAGATGAAAGACAGGGAGCCTGACAGGGAAAACCCACCGGGCCCGCGAGGCGACCCGGAGCGCACCCTGAAGGCGGGGGCTGACCGGATCTGATCGCGCCGGCCGACCTCGGCGAACGGAACGCCGCACTCACCGACCAGAAAAGCCCGAGACGTGGGCGGCGAAGAAGTGATGCCGCTCACGACCGGGGACAGGACGTTGTCACCACCAGGCCGAAATCGACGTGACGACGACGTGACAGCACGAGAAGTGGCCTTCCCATGGGCACGATCCCTCCCACAGACACGATCAAGTCGTACCACCAGCACACTGACCCGACCGGCTGCACTGCCGACCAGACACCCGACTGCGGGCACGACTGACAGACAGCGCACTGAATCGGAGATAATCGACAGAATACGTATGGCACTGTTCGTTGGCAAGCGCTTCCCGCCCAGGTCACCGGCCGACGGCCGACGGCCGGATCGGAGGAGCACCGCATTCGCCACCTCCGGATCGTCGGCCGCCTTCCGCCGCCGCGACCGCGACCGCGACGATGATCAGCTTCTCGGCCAGGTAATTGAGCAGGCAAGGACCTCCTGCCGAAATTTATCGAGAAACGCGCAGGCCGTTTTTCGACGGCAGTCGGGAACACGTCGGATCCAGCCGCCAGGAAAACTTTTTCGTCGGTGTCCGGAGCATGTTTTTGGAGCGTTAGACCGAACGGCACGGCGTAGGCTCCGGCCCCCACCGCGCTCCACGGCGCCCGGCGGCGGGTGCCGCCGGCCCGACCCTGGCGGGCGAGGCCATGGAGCGCACGCACGCTGGTCGGGAAGCCACCGCGCGGCCGGCGGCGCCCCCGAGACCCCGCACCACGGTGAGGGTCCGGCATCGGGCACCGGACACCAACAGTGCCGACCCAGCCACCCCGGAGAAAAACTTCCGTCTCCGTATTTAGTATTGAACCTTGTGGTTCATCTAACTATAGTGATCGATATTGTGTACTGCACACGTCCGGTGCCTCGCCGGCCAGGGACCAGGAGGGAAGGACAGGAGGGGAGGAAAGGCCCACAGATCAGCTCCCCGCCCGCCCCGACAGGCGATCCCCGCCTCGGGGCAGCCGGTCGCGGCGGCCGTGCCGCCACACGGTTGCTACCCAGTGCACACATCGAGCCCCGGAGATCGAGCCCGAAGGTGGATGAACAAGCCATGGCAGACGCGATGGGCCTGACCCGTATCGAGGTGCGGCCGATCACCGCCCATACGGGTGCGGACATCGGCGGGGTGGACCTGGGCGAGGACCTCGACGACACCACGGTCGCGCAGCTACGAGCGGCTCTGCTGCGCTGGAAGGTGCTGTTCTTCCGGCGGCAGTCCATCGGCCATGGCGAACACGTGGCCTTCGCGCGCCGGTTCGGTGTGCCCACCCGCGCCCACCCGCACGAGGACGAGACACCACCGGGTTTCCCCGAGGTACTTGCCCTGGACAGCCGACGTTATGAGGCCGCCTTCGGTCGCAAGTGGGCCACGTTCGACAATGGCTGGCACTCCGACGTGACTGCTCTGGTCAACCCGCCAGCCGGCGCGATCCTGCGAGCGCAGCAGGTCCCTCCGTACGGAGGGGACACCGTGTGGACGAACCTCGTCGCGGCGTACCGGGGCATGCCCGGCCCACTGCGGAACCTGGCCGACCAGCTCCAGGCCCGTCACAGTTTCGGTCACACCCATGAGACGGGTGGCTCCTACGCGGATCAGGACGCCCGCGGTCCGCTGGTGGCCATCCACCCGGTCGTACGCGTCCACCCGGAGACCGGGGAACGCGCCCTGTTCGTCAGCCCCAGCTTCACACTCGCGGACCAACAGGTCATCGGACTCTCACCCCGACAGAGCCAGGAGGTCCTGGCCATGTTCCACCGTGAGATCACCCGGTTCGAGTACACGGTCCGGTTCCGCTGGGAAACCGGGAGCGTGGCGTTCTGGGACAACCGCGCCACCGCGCATCTTGTGCCCGGCGACCTCAACGACCTCGACTTCGAGTTCGACCGGGTCCTTTACCGGGTGACCCTCGAGGGTGACGTCCCGGTGGGGGTGGACGGCAGGCCCTCCGAACTCGTCTCCGGTCCGCCCCACCCGGGAGCCGGCCCGGTTGTCACCTCGTCCCGTCCGGTCAGGGACGCCACCGCGGCGCATCCACCGGCCGACCGGGAACGCGAGCACCGATGAGCGCGGTGCGCTGGCCGGGGCGGGCCATGCCCGGCACGTCATGGCGCGCGCAGATCTGGCCGCCGCACCCCAAGGCACCGGGGACCGTGCTCGTCCTGCGCCGCCATGTCGACTACGGGCGGCTGAACAGCAGCCTCTGTCGAGGCTGACCACCGCCGACGGTCGCCGTTTCCCAACCTGTTGTCCTTCTCCGGGAGTCCTTTCTTGTCTCGAGCACATCCCCTCAGACCTTTCGGGCGTATCCGAACCCTCGTCATCCCCGCGATGGCGGTCGCCCTGGTCGCCACCGCCTGTGGATCCGGCGGCGACGGTGGCGCTGCCGGGGACGCCGGATCACCGAAGTCCGGCGGCACCCTCACCTTTGCCCTCGGCAGCGACCCCACCTGCCTGGATCCCCAGCAGATCCAGCTCAGCGAGGGTCTGACGATCGGCCGGGAGGTCGTGGACACACTGACCGACCAGGACCCGAAGACTCTGAAGATCGTTCCCTGGCTGGCCGAGCGGTGGGAGATCAGCCCGGACGCGAAGACGTACACCTTCCATCTCCGCGACGGCGTCACCTTCAGCGATGGTGCTCCGTTTGACGCCACCGCGGTGAAGAAGAACTTCGACGCCGTGGTGGCCCTCGGTGCCAAGGCGACGCTGGGCTATGCCTATCTCAGCGGCTACGCGCGCACGGTCGTCGTGGACGCCCGCACCGCGCGGGTCGAGTTCAACGCTGCGACCGCACAGTTCCTCCAGGCCACGACGACACCCAGCCTGGGCTTCGTCTCGCCGGCCACCCTCAGCCGCACCCCGGCCCAACGATGCTCGCAGCCACCGATCGGCTCCGGAGCATTCGTCGTCGACAGCTACGTACCCAACCAGCGCGTCGTGCTCAGCCAGCGCAAGGACTACGCCTGGGCATCCCCGCTCGCCCGCCACCGCGGTGCGGCCTATCTCGACAAGCTCGTCTTCACGGTGGTCACCGAGTCCGGCGTGCGCACCGGCAGTCTGAAGTCGGGCCAGGTCGACGGCATCGCACAGGTCTCACCCCAGGACGCACCCGGGCTGGAGAAGCAGGGTCTTGACCTGCTTGCGACCATTCATGCCGGGATCGTGTCGAACCTGCACGCGAGCCCGAGCCAGAGCCGCCCAGTCCTGCGTGACCCAGCTGTCCTACCCGCCATCCAGCGTGGGATCGACCGCAAACAGATCGTTGACACGCTTCTCAACGATGACTTCAGGCCGGCGACGAGCATCCTGTCCAGCAGGACTCCGGGCCACAGCGATCTCAGCTCGCTGATCGGCTACGATCCCGCCGCCGCGAAGAAGCTGCTCGACGACAGCGGATGGCGGCCCGGCCAGGACGGCATCAGGGTCAAGGACGGCCGGCGCCTGCACCTCGACGTACTGTGGGTGCCGTCCGGGTTCGGCCCGGAGCAGTCGATCCTGGAGCTCGTCCAGCAGCAACTGGGCGGGGTCGGCATCGAACTCGCTGTGAAGCGGCTCTCCCTCGCCCAGTTTCAGCCGCTGTACCAGTCCAACGACTACGACCTGTTCTGGGCCCGCGGGACGACCCGGGCCGATCCGGACATCCTGCGGACCATCTTCGGGTCCAAGAAGCCCCCGGCGGCCGGCTCGGCCCAGGCGGGTATCGACAGCATCCTCAGCGACCAGAACGCGGCCACCGACCCAGCCCGTCGCAACGAACTCGTCGAACAGGCGCAACGGCGGGTGCTGGAGACCGGCTACGGCATCCCCGTGGTCGAGCAGACCTCGATCATGGGCTTCTCCTCGAAGGTGCGGGGCGTGACGTTCACCGCGCACTCCTGGCTTCAGTTCTTCGACGCCTGGATCGCCGGCTGACCCGCCGTGGGCCGGCTCGGTTCGCGGAAGCGGGCGGGGCCGGCCCACACCGACACCTGACAGGGGCTTCGACGATGAAGAGATACCTGGTTCACCGTCTCCTGCAGGCGCTGTTCGTCCTGTGGTCGGCGTACACCGTCTGTTTCGCGGTGCTGTACCTGCTGCCGAGCGATCCGGTCTCGCTCATGGTCAGCGCCGGATCCGAGCAGAGCTCGGTCGACGATGCGCAGGTCGAGAAGCTGCGGTCCCAGTACGGACTGGACCGACCGGTTGCCGTCCAGTACGTCGACCACCTCTGGCACGCGGCACGGGGGGACTTCGGCGTCTCGGTGCAGAGCGGCCGGAGCGTCGCCCAGATCTTCCTCGATGTGCTGCCGGCCACCCTGGAGCTGGCAGCGGCCGCGTTCGCGCTCGCAGTGCTGCTCGGCCTCGGCCTGGCCTACTGGGGCACGTTCGCGCGGTGGTCCTGGGCCCGTCAGGTGCTGTTGTCGATTCCCCCGTTCTGGGCGTCGCTGCCGACCTTCTGGGTCGGCCTGATGCTGATCCAGCTCGTCTCCTTCCGCTGGGGCCTGCTGCCGGCGACCGGGAACGACGGCAGTCGCAGTCTGCTACTACCCATGATCACTCTTGCCCTGCCGACCGCGGCGGGTATCGCCCAGGTGTTCGCCCGTGGCCTGCGTGCCACCCAGGCGGAGCACTACGTCACGACCGCCGCGGCGAAGGGTGCCTCACCGCAGCGGGTGCAGCTGCGGCACTGTGCGCGCAACGCCGCTCTGCCGGCGCTGACACTCGCCGGCGTGTGGGCGGGCAACCTGCTCGCCGGCTCCGTGGTCGTGGAGACAGTCTTCTCCCGAACGGGAGTCGGGCGTACCACGGCGACCGCGGTGAGCACCCAGGACATCCCGGTCGTGCTCGGCCTGGTGATCCTCAGCTCGGCCCTGTTCACGGTGGTCAACCTGGCCGTGGACCTCACCTATCCCCTCCTGGATCCGCGGATCGTGAGCCTCGCCGCGGAACCCCGTTGAAAGCGCAGCAACGTTGACTGATTCACCAGCAGTGACCGCCATGGTCACGGTCGCTGGCCCGCATCCCGCGGCCGAGCCGACCGGTCCGCCGTCCGCTCCGGAGCAGTCGCCAGCCGCAGGTGTCGGCCGGCGACTGGCGCGCGCCGTAGTGTCCCTGTCTCGCCGGCCCGGACTGGCCCTGTCGCTTCTGCTGCTGCTCGCGGTACTGGTCGCGGCCTTCGTCCCGGACCTGCTGACGTCGGACAACCCTCTGCGTGGCGACGTGACCGAGCGGCTGCGCGGCCCGAGCGCCGAGCACTGGTTCGGCACCGACCAACTCGGCCGAGACCTGTTCGCCCGGATGGTGCACGGCGCCGCGTTGTCCCTGCAGGCCACCGTGCTCGCGGTGGCGGTCGGCCTGGTCTGCGGGGCGGCGCTCGGCATGGTGTCGGGCTTCTTCGGCGGCCGGGTGGACGCCGTGATCATGCGGCTGGTCGACCTGGCGTTGGCCATCCCGGCCCTGCTGTTGGCCCTTGCGCTGATCACCGCGCTCGGCTTCGGCACCGTGAACATCGCGCTCGCGGTCGGAGCCACAAGCGTGGCGGCCTTCGCCCGGGTCACCCGCGCCGAGGTGCTGCGGGTACGCACCGCCGTGTTCGTCGAGGCAGCGGTGTCCTGCGGGGCCCGGAGCGACCAGGTGCTCCTGCGCCACGTGCTGCCGCACGCCTGGGGGCCGGTTCTTGTCCTCGCCGCGTTGGAGTTCGGCACCGCCGTCCTGGCCGTCTCGGCGCTGAGCTTCCTGGGGTTCGGGGCGGCACCGCCCACGCCCGAGTGGGGCTCGCTGGTAGCCGACGGACGGGACTACCTCGACACTGCCTGGTGGCTGACGACCATGCCGGGGCTGACCGTGGTGGCGACCGTTCTGGCCGCCAACCGAATCGCCCGCGCACTCGAGGGAGAACGGAGGACGGGACGTTGACCGACGCAGCGGACGGCGTACTGCTGGCGATCCGCGACCTACGAGTGTCCTATCGCCGCGGCTCGACGGCCACCGAGGTGGTGCACGGCATCGACCTCGACGTCCGTCCCGGTCAGGTCGTCGCTCTGGTGGGCGAGTCCGGATCGGGCAAGACCACCACCGCGCATGCCGTGATCGGTCTGCTCCCGGCCGGAGGCCGGATCGAAGGCGGGTCCATCCGGTTCGCCGGGGTCGATCTTGTATCTCTGCCGGCGGCGGGACTGCGTGCCTACCGGGGCAGCGAGATCTCACTCGTTCCGCAGGACCCGACCGTGTCGTTGAACCCGGTACAGCGGATCGGCGTCCAGGTCGCGGAGGTGCTGCGGATCCACGGGCTGGCCACTCGGCGGACAGCGCCGGCCGCAGCGGTCTCCGCTCTGGCCCGGGCCGGTCTGCCCGATCCGCGGCTGCGGGCCCGGCAGTACCCGCACGAGCTCTCCGGTGGCATGCGACAGCGGGCGCTGATCGCGATCGCCCTTGCCGCCGAGCCCAGGCTCCTGATCGCCGACGAGCCGACCAGCGCTCTCGATGTGACGATCCAGCGCCGCATCCTCGACCAGCTGGGGAAGATGATCAGCGAGCGGGGGACGGCCGTCCTGCTGATCACCCACGATCTGGCCGTGGCCGCGGACCGCGCCGACGAGATCGTGGTGATGTCCGGCGGACACGTGGTGGAACGCGGGCCGTCCCGCCAGATCCTGCGCGACCCGTCCCACCCCTACACCCGCAGGCTGATCTCCGACGCGCCCGGCCTCGGCCTTGCCAACATGCCCGCCGCACCAGCCAGCCCGGTGACACCCGGGCCACCGCACCGGCCCGCTACCGTTCAGGACACCCAGACCGTGGCACGGTCCGCGACGCCGACCCAGGCCAGCGCGACGCAACGGCCGGAGCCCGCGTCGCAGGAGCTGTCGCCACCCGAGCCGACAGCGCTGCTGGTGGTCGAGAGCCTGGTCAAGGACTTTCCGTTGCCCCGGACCGGGGCCGGCCCACGATCGGTCCGCGCCGTCGACGACGTCAGTTTCGCCGTCGGCCGCGGCGAGACGTTCGCCCTGGTGGGCGAGTCCGGATCCGGGAAGTCCACCACCGCCCGACTGGCGCTGCGGCTGCTGGATCCGAGCGGCGGTCGGATCCAGCTCGACGGCGTCGACATCACCGATCTGCGCGGCGCGGCGCTGCGCCGGCTGCGCCGACGCATGCAGGTGGTCTACCAGAGCCCCTACGCCTCTCTCGATCCGCGGTTCAGTGTCGCCGAGACGATCGAGGAGCCGCTACGGCTGTTCGGTGTCGGCACGCGGGCGACCCGCCGGTCCCGGGTCCGTGAGCTGCTGTCGCAGGTCGCACTTTCGGAACAGCTGCTCGATCGCCGTCCTGCCGAGCTCTCCGGTGGTCAGCGCCAACGCGTCGCCATCGCCCGCGCGCTGTCCCTGCATCCCGACCTGGTCGTCTGTGACGAGCCGCTGTCCGCCCTCGACGTCACCGTGCAGGCGCAGATCCTCGAACTGCTCGCCGCGCTCCAGGCGGAGCTCGGCCTGTCGTACCTGTTCATCACGCATGACCTGGCAGTGGTCCGCACGATCGCGGACCGGATCGGGGTCATGCGTGCCGGCCGGCTCGTGGAGGTCGCCACCGGCGAGGAACTGTTCGCCAGTCCCCGCCACGAGTACACCCGGGAACTCCTCGACGCCATCCCCGGTCGACTTTCCGGATTTAGCGTCCGATAAGGCGACTGTCAGCGCGGCGCGCGACGATAGGACCGACAAACGGATCGCCGCACCAGCCGGGGAACCTCGAAGCGGACGGTTGTGGAACGTTTTTCCTGACCATCCAGGCCGGCCGGATTCGGGCGTTCTCGACGTTTCACTCACGGCGAGAAGGAGCTGGGTCCGTGGCATATCTGACCGTGAACGCGTCCTGTTGTGTGGGCGCCGGCCGGTGCGTCTCGGTGGCTCCGGAACTGTTCGACCAGGACGAGAACGGGCTGGTCGTGGCGGTTCGTGAGCTGGTGCCCGTGAGCTCACTGCCGGCCGCGCACGAGGCCGCGGACCTGTGTCCGGCCCGGGCGATAACGGTGACGGACCGACTGACCGCGGGCGGATGAGCAGGTCCCGCGCGCCTGGAACCGGAACATTCGCAGACCAGGAAGGAGGTGGAAAGTGTCCGACCAGTCCACCGTGCCGGTCGCCACCGGACCCCACGACATTCCCGAGTTTCCCACCGCCCGCGGATGCCCCTTCGCGGAGCCCGCTGGATACCCCGCACTGCGCACACACGGCCCACTCGCCGAGGTCACGTTGTACAACGGTCGCCGCGCATGGATCGTCACCGGGTACGACGAGGGCCGCCGGGTCCTCGCGGACCACGAGTCGTTCTCCTCGGTACGCGCCAACCCCCGGTTCCCGGCCACCGCCCCACGTTTCGAGGCGGCCCGCGCGGTCCGCAACTTCATCGGTATGGACCCACCGGAGCACACCGCACAGCGCCGGATGCTGACCGCCAGCTTCACCGTCCGTCGGATCAACGCCTTCCGGCCCAGGATCCAGCAGATCGTCGACCATCTGCTGGACGGGTTGGTGCGTCGTGGGACCAGCGCGGACCTGGTGCCGGAGTTCGCGCTGCCGGTGCCCTCCACCGTGATCTGCGCCCTGCTCGGTGTCCCCTACGATGACCACGCGTTCTTCGAGGCCCAGGCACGCCGCATCGTGCACGGTGATTCCAGCCAGCAGGACAGCGCGGACGCCTTCACCCGGATCCGGCTCTACCTGGAGGAACTGATCCAGGCCAAGCGCGCCGAGCGCGGCGAGGGCCTGCTCGACGAGCTGATCGCCCTGTACGTCGACCGGGAGGAACTGGACACCCGCACCCTCGCCGAGATCTCCCTGCTGTTGCTGGTGGCCGGGCACGAGACCACAGCCAATGCCATCGCGCTGGGCGTACTCACGCTCCTGGAACGTCCCGACGCGCTCGCGCGGATCCGCACGGATCCTGCTGCGGTCGGCGACGTCGTGGAGGAGCTGTTGCGTCACCTGTCGATCGCGGATGGTGCCGCCCGGTTCGCAACCCGGGATGTGGAGATCGCCGGCCACGCCGTCCGGGAGGGTGACGGCATCATCGTCGCCATCGCGGCCATGAACCGCGACTCCGCCGTCTTCGGCGAACCGGACACCTTCGATCCGCTCCGCTTGGCCCGCCGGCATGTCGCCTTCGGCTACGGAATCCACCAGTGTCTGGGTCAGAACCTGGCCCGGGCCGAGCTGGAGATCGCGCTGACCACGCTGTTCCGGCGGATCCCCGACCTGCGCCTCGCCGTCGACCTCGACGATCTCCAACTACGCCACCCGGCCGGGCTGCACGGCGTCGTCAGCCTGCCGGCCAGCTGGGAAACCGGGAGCGTGCGTTGATGGCGCCGACTGGGCGGCACACCGACCTGCTCGCGGCGACCTCGGCGTTCCTGACCGGACACCTGCCGGGCCTGGCCGCGTCGACGACGGATCCGGACGCCCGGCTCCCCGCCGACGGATCCACGGCGCTGTGGAAGCTGGCGACCGAACCGGACGTCGCTGGTGTCGTCCGGGTCACCGACCTGACCGAACGGGTCCTCGGCGGGCATGGCGAGATCACTCCGGTACCGCGCCCGGGACAGGTCCGCTACTACGAGGACGAGATCCAGACGGCCGACGGAACGCTGATCGGCACGACGTCCGGGCGGTTGGAGGTTGTCCACGAACGCCCGCAGGACGGGCACCGGTTCGCGGTGCGGACCGAACAGGTCCGCCTGTTCGGCACGATCTTCCACTTCTCCGGCCTCAACGACCTGACCGCCGAGTTCGCCGGCGCCTACGTGTCGGTGCCCGGTTTCGCCATCGCCGGTGAGCTTGCCGGGTGGTCCGCCATCCGCAGCATCCACATGACGCCGACGCCTTTCGTGTCCACGGTTCAGCTGGTCCTCGCCAGGTAACCCGCCGGACGGCACGACCTCCGCCCGGCTCCAGCCCTTCTCACCAGACAAGGATGATGATGAACATCCGTCGTTCGACGACGGCCTCCGGGCTCGTCTCCGGATCCGTTCTCACCGCCGCCCTGATCGCGGCCACCCGCCTGCTGTCCGTCTCCCCCTCCACCGTGCGCCCGGGCGGCGCCGGGGCTGCCCAGCCTGCCACCGGCACCGGGAGCGCCGAAGACGCCGGCGAGCACAGCGGCCTGTCCGTCGTGCACGAGGGGATCTGGGAACCCCAGATCAGGAACGAGCAGAACGTCAACGTCGCCGACCCTCAGATCGGCCAGATCGGCAGTTACTACGACGAACTCTACGACTCCTCCCGCGAGCTGCTGGGGATCAGCATTGGTCGGTACGAGATCCGCTACAAGAAGGTGCACGGCGCTGTCCTCACCTATTACTCAGAGGACCTGTTCCTGCGGGACGGAGTCATCCACGCCGAGGGCTGGGCCGACTTCAACGATGTCAAGAACGGCGTCTGGGTCGGCTACCCGGCGGTCGGTCTCGACGGCGTGTACCGCGGCCTGGACGGGCGCCGGGAATGGCGGGTGCTCGAGCCCGACCAGCCGGTCGAGGCACGCATCGCCCTTCACGGCTGAGCCGACGCCCACACCGACAACGGGTGGCTCACGCCGCACCGACCAGCGCACCTGTGGCCGTGCGCCGTGCGCCGCCCCCGCCCGCCGCCCGGCGGCTGTTTCCGACCGCCGGGCGGAGGACCAGCTGCGAAAGGACCGACGTGGGGGCGACCGAGATACATCTGCTGTCCGCGGGCTCGGCACTGCCCGGACCAGCGGTGGACAACGCCTCACTGGCCCGACGATTCGGGATGGACGCGCTCTGGGAACAGTGGGTCGACACGTTTGTCGGTACCCGCAGCAGACACCTTGCTGTCGATCTCGAAACCGGCGAGGTCGGCACGTCCCTGGCCGACCTCGGCGAGGCCGCGGCCCGAGCGGCGCTGAGCCGGGCCGGCCTGCAGGCCGGCGACGTCGACGTCATCGTCATGGCCACCGCGACACCGGACAGCCTGATGCCGGCGACCGTGAACGTCATCGCCGATCGCCTCGGCGTCGACCAGGTCCCCAGCTACCAGCTCCAGTCCGGCTGTTCGGGCGCCGTGCAGGCGCTCGACCTGGCCAGTCAGATCCTGCGGTCAGGTCGGCACCGCACCGCGCTCGTCCTCGGCGGCGACGTGATCGCACGGTTCTACGATCTGGACGTCGACCTGCGTTCCGTGCACCCTGCGGAGCTGGTCAACTTCGTGCTGTTCGGCGATGGGGCAGGAGCAGCCGTTCTGCGCACCGACCCGGGACCGGGATCGGTGGCGGTGCGTTCGGTGCTCACCCGACTCGTCGGCCTGGGCCGGGCCCCGGGCGCGACCCTGGAGTGGTTCGGCCCGGCCAACCGCGGCGGACCGCAGGAACGCCCCGCGGCCACCGAGGACTACAAGGCGATCGAGGAGCTCGTCCCCGTGATGTCGCAGGAGGTCCTGCACGAGCTGCTCGACGAGCTCGAGTGGAAGGGCGACGACGTCGACTACCTGCTGCCGCCACAGCTCTCGGGCCGGATGACCGCGCTCATCGGCCAGCGCCTCGGCGTCGGCTCGTCCCAGGTGAGCTGTGTGCACCGGACCGGAAACGTCGGCAACGCCATCGTGTTCTTCCAGCTCGAACAGCTGCTGCAGGAGATCGGGCCGGGCGAGCGTGCCGTCGTCGTGTCGATCGAGTCGAGCAAGTGGATCAAGTCCGGGCTGGCCCTGGAAGCGACCTGACCCGTACCCGGCGCCGCCCCCGCGAGCCCGGCGATCAACAAGGAGAGCCGATTCCATGTCGACCGACTCGACGTCGAACGACTCCCCGTCGAACGAGGGCCGGCTGCGCGCCTACCTCCGGCGGGTGACCAACGACCTCGTGCAGGCCCACCAGCGGCTGGCCGAGGTCACGGCTGCCAGCGAGGAACCGATCGCGATCGTGGGCATGGCCTGCCGTTATCCGGGCGGGGTTCGCTCGCCGGAGGATCTCTGGGACCTGGTCGACGCCGGCCGGGACGTGATCTCCGGGTTCCCCACGAACCGTGGCTGGGACCTTGAGGCCCTCTACGATCCCGACCCCGACCAGACGGGAACCTCGTACACCCGGTCCGGCGGGTTCCTGCACGACGCCGACCTCTTCGATGCCGGGTTCTTCGGGATCAGCCCGCGGGAGGCGCTCGCGGTCGACCCCCAGCAGCGCCTGCTGCTGGAGATCAGCTGGGAGGTCTTCGAACGGGCCGGGATCGACCCACGGACACTGCGCGGCAGCCGCACCGGCGTGTTCGCGGGAGTCATGTACGACGACTACGGGTCCCGCCTGCAGCCCTATCCCGAGGGGCTGGAGGGTTTCATCGGCACGGGCAGCGCGGGCAGCGTCGCCTCCGGCCGGCTGGCCTACACCTTCGGCCTGCGGGGGCCGGCGGTGACCGTGGACACCGCCTGCTCGTCCTCGCTGGTCGCGCTGCACCTGGCCAGCCAGTCCCTGCGCCGCGGCGAGTGC